>DATAGA010000388.1:0-6437 GCA_036257215.1 Myxococcota bacterium | reverse complement strand
CCTGATCGAGGCGTGTCTCGAGCTGATGCGCGGGAACGACGTCGTCGGCATCCAGGACATGGGCGCCGCCGGGCTCACCTGCTCGTCGTTCGAGATGGCGAGCCGCGCCGGGACCGGCATCGAGATGGACCTCGACCGGGTACCCCGGCGCGCGGCGAACCTGACGCCTTACGAGCTGCTCCTCTCGGAGAGCCAGGAGCGCATGCTGCTCGTCGCGCGCGCTGGCCGGGAGGACGCGGTGTGCGACGTCTTCCGGCGCTGGGGGCTCGAAGCGGTCGTCGTCGGGCGCGTGACGGCCGACGGCCGCATGCGGGTGCGCTTCGGCGACGTCACGGTCGTCGACATCCCGGTCGACCCCGTCGCCGCGAGCTCGCCCGAGCTCGACCGCCCCGCGCGCGAGCCCGCCGACCTGCGCGAGCGCCAGAAGCTCGACCTCGCGAGCGTCGCGCCCGAGGAGGACCCGGGCGCCGCGCTCGAGGCGCTGCTCGACGACCCGAACCTCGGCTCGAAGGCGTGGATCTGGCGCCAGTACGACCAGCTCGTGCAGGGCAACACGGTGCTGGGACCCGGCGGCGACGCGGCGCTCGTGCGCGTCAAGCGCGAGGACGGGACGCCGACGCGCAAGGCCCTGGCGCTATCCGTCGACTGCAACCCGCGCCTCTGCTGGCTCGACCCGCGCGCGGGCACGATCGCCGCCGTCGCCGAGGCGGCGCGCAACGTCGCCTGCACGGGCGCGCGTCCGCTCGCGCTCACGAACTGCCTCAACTTCGGCAACCCCGAGAAGCCCGAGATCATGTGGCAGCTGCGCGAGGCGATCGCCGGGCTCGGCGAGGCGGCCGAGGCGCTCGGGACGCCCGTCGTCTCGGGCAACGTCTCGCTCTACAACGAGACCCACGGCGTCCCGATCCACCCGACGCCGACGGTGGCCGTGGTCGGGCTGCTCGAGCCGTGGGAGGCGCACGCGGTCTCGCACTTCACGTCGGAGGGCTACGACGTCGTGCTCCTCGGCGAGGCCCGCGAGGACCTGGCCGGTAGCGAGTGGCTGGCGCTGCGGCGCGGGCTCGAGGCGGGCGTGCCGGCTCGGGTCGACCTCGCGCACGAGAAGCGCCTCCACCGCCTGCTCGCGCGCGCCGTGCGCCAGGGCCTGCTCGTGACGGCTCACGACGTCTCGCTCGGCGGGCTGGCGGTGGCGCTCGCCGAGTGCTGCTTCACGGGTCCGTCGGCTGTCGGCGCGGACGTTCAGCTCGCCGAGCGCATCCGGCCCGACGCGCTCCTCTTCGGCGAGGCGCCGGGCCGCGTCGTCGCGGCCGCGCCCGACGCCGAGCCGCTCCTCGCGGCCGCGCGCGAGGAGGGCGTCCACGCCCGCAAGATCGGGCGGACGGGCGGCGTGCGCCTTCGGATCGGCGGTCCGGCGGGCGCGCCGTGGATCGACGCGCCGGTCGCGCGCCTGCGCACCGTGTTCGAGCGCGCGCTGCCGCGCCGGCTCGAAGAGCGGCCGGCGGCCGCGAGCGCGTCGGGCGAGCCGACGCCGGACGGCGAGGGAGACCAGCGGTGAGCGGCGAGCGCGTCGACGCGGAGAAGGGCGCGCGCTGCGCGCTGGCGCAGATCGCGAAGCTCCGCGCGGCGGAGCGGCCGCGCGACGAGTGCGGAATCGTCGGCGTCCACGGCCATCCCGAGGCCGCGACGATCGCGTACCTCGGGCTGTACGCGCTCCAGCACCGCGGCCAGGAGAGCGCGGGCATCTGCACCGTGCAGGGCGGCGAGCAGTTCCTGCACAAGGCGATGGGGCTCGTCTCGGAGGTGTTCCACGATCGCGTGCTCGCGAAGCTCCCGGGTCGCCACGCCATCGGTCACGTGCGCTACTCCACGACCGGCGAGAGCCGCCTGCGCAACGCGCAGCCGATCTGCGCGAACACCGACCTCGGCCCCGTCGCGATCGCCCACAACGGCAACCTCGTGAACGCGCGCGCCGTGCGCCGCGAGCTCGAGGGCCGCGGCGCCATCTTCAGCACGACGACCGACAGCGAGGTCGTGCTGCACCTGCTCGCGCGCTCGCGCGAGGCGACGCTCGAGGACCGGCTCATCGACGCGCTCTCGCGCGTGAAGGGCGCGTTCAGCCTGGTGCTGCTCTCGCACGACGCCCTCGTCGCCGTGCGCGACCCGAACGGCTTCCGCCCGCTCACGCTCGGCCGGCTCGGGTCCTCGTGGGTCGTGGCCAGCGAGACCTGCGCGCTCGACCTGATCGGCGCGGAGGTCGAGCGCGACCTCGACCCGGGGGAGGCCATCGTCGTCCGCCGCGGCCGGCTGCGCACGCTGCGCCCGTTCGCCCGCGCGTCGCGCGAGAGCTTCTGCGTGTTCGAGTACATCTACTTCGCGCGGCCGGACTCGAACCTGCGCGGCGGCAACGTCTACGCCTTCCGCAAGGAGCTCGGGCGCCTGCTGGCGCGCGAGCATCCCGTCGAGGCCGACCTCGTGGTGCCGCTGCTCGACTCGGGCACCGCGGCCGCGCTCGGCTTCGCCGAGGCGTCGGGGCTCCCGTACGAGACGGCGCTCATCCGCAACCACTTCGTGCACAGGACCTTCATCGAGCCCGCCCAGTCGATCCGCCACTTCGGCGTGAAGGTGAAGCACAACGCGATCCGCCACGTCCTGAACGGCAAGCGCGTGGTGCTGGTCGACGACTCGATCATTCGCGGCACGACGACGACGAAGATCGCCACCATGCTGCGCGGCGCGGGGGCGCGCGAGGTGCACGTGCGCATCTCGGCGCCGCCGACGATCGGGCCGTGCCACTACGGCATCGACATGCCGACGCGCGAGGAGCTCGTCGCGCACCGCATGTCGGTCGAGGAGATCCGCCAGAGCCTCGGCGTCGACTCGCTCGGGTACCTGAGCCTCGAGGGCCTGCGCGCCGCGTCGCGGGCGCTGAAGCACGGCATCTGCGACGCCTGCTTCTCCGACGAGTATCCGGTGCCGATCGAATCGGACGACGCCACGCCGCAGCTCTCGCTCTTCCGCCCCGTCGGCGAGGACGAGGACAGCGACGACGCGGACCCCGACGTGAACCGCTTCGACCCCTGACGTGCGTCCCCGGATCGGCGTCACCACGTACCAGCGCGACCGGCAGGGACGGCCGCGCTTCCACCTGCCCTCCGCCTACGTCGACGCGGTGCGCGCAGCGGGCGGCGCTCCGCTGCTGCTCCCACCGGGCGACCCGGCGCCGGCGCGCCTCCTCGACGGGCTCGACGGCCTGGTCCTCGCGGGCGGCGGCGACGTGCACCCGGCGCGCTTCGAGGCGGCGCTGCACGACTCCTCGTACGGCATGTGCGAGGAGCGCGACGCCTCGGAGTTCGCGCTGCTCGACGCGGCGCTCGGCCGCCAGCTCCCGACGCTCGCGATCTGCCGCGGCGCGCAGGTGCTGAACGTCCTGCGCGGCGGCGACCTGATCCCGCACCTCCCCGACCACGTCGGCGAGGACGTCGCCCACCGCGTCTCGCGCGAGGCGCACGCGCGCCACCCGGTGCGGCTCCTTCCGGGCTCGCGCCTCGCCGCGCTCTACGGGCGCGAGAGCCTCGAGGTCGCGTCGTGGCACCACCAGGCCGTCGGGCGCCTCGGCGCCGGGCTCGAGGCCGTCGCCTTCGCCGAGGACGGCGTGATCGAGGCCGTCGAGCTCGAGGGCGCGCCCTGGCTCGTCGCGGTCCAGTGGCATCCCGAGCTCGAGGCCGAGCCCGGCTCCGGCGGGCGGCGCCTCTTCGACCACTTCGTGGCGCTGGCGCAGGGCTCGCGGGCGTAGGGCCCGCGCCCCGACTCCCGCGGGCGGGCGTTGGCCCGGCACCCCGCCGGCCAGCGCCCGCGCTCCGCGCCCCGGCCGGCAGGACGCCCGCAGCTCGGGTCCAGAACCCGGCCCGTCCGGCCGATTGTCCACGCGATTCCGTGCGTTCTCCGAGCGTGTCCCCGCGGGACGGTGGGTCACCGATTGCGATGCCTCGACGCCTGAAGCTCCGCTTCGAAGACGCCGCCGCGTTCCGCGACGAGTATCGCGGCAACATCGTCCAGGGCGGGGCCTTCGTGCGAACGCTCGAGCAGCTCTCGCTGCGCGAGGCGGTGAAGGTCGAGATCGAGCTCGCCTTCTGCGGCGTCGTCGCGGAGCTCGACGCGGAGGTCGTGCACTGCGTCCCGGCGGAGCAGGCCGGCGGCCCCGCGGCGGCGGGCGTCGCGATCCAGTTCCTCGCGCCCGCCTCGGAGCTGCGCGACCGCTTCGAGCGCTACGCCAGCCGCCCCGGCCGCGCGGAGGAAGAGGACCCGAACGCACGCACCGCCGTCCGCACCGCGCCGGTGGGCGAGGCGGACGTCGAGCCCGCGGAGGACCGCCGCCGACGCTCCCGCAAGCGCGCGCGCGTGCCGGCGCGCGTCGACTCGACGCACGTCTCGCTCGAGGGTCACACGCGCGACTTGAGCGAGACAGGCGTCCTCCTCTCCGTCGACGGCAGCGACCTCCCCGTCGGAAAGGCGGTGCAGCTCACGCTCGTCCACCCGGACACGGGCCAGCCGTTCGAGGTGCGCGGGCGCGTCGCGCGCAAGGTGCAGGCGCCGGGCACGGTCGCGGCGGTCGCCATCGACTTCGAACCGAGCGAGGCGGGCGAGGGCTTCGGCGCGTTCGTGCGCGAGGCCCACGCGGCGCACGAGCGCCGCCGCGTGCGCGGCATCGCCGGCGCCGTCGAAGAGCTCGGCATGGACAACCTGGTCCAGATGTTCGGCAAGTTCACGCGCGGCGGGACGCTGGCGGTCACCGTCGGCGAGGAGGAGGGCGTCCTCGTCTTCGAGAACGGCTGCCTGCGCACGTGCCGGATCGGCTCGCTCACCGGCCCGAAGGCGCTCGCGCGCATGCTCTCCTGGCGCGAGGGGCAGTTCGAGTTCCACGCCGAGGTCGACCCGGCGAGCGGGGAGGGCGAGCTGATCCCGATCGACGGCGCGCTGCTCGAGGCCGCGCGCCAGCTCGACGAGCGGCGGCGCCTCGACCCCGGGAGCCTCGATCCTACGGCGCGGCTGCGCCTCGACACCGCGGCGCTCGGCGCCCACGGCGCCGAGCTCACGAAGACGGAGGAGGCGGTCGTCGACCTCGCGGCGGCGGGCCTCACCGTGCGCCGGCTGCTCGACGTGATCCCGGAGTCCGATGCGCAGATCCTCGACGCGATCCGCACGCTCGCCGAGCGCGGCCTCATCGAGATCCTGCCGGACTGAACCGAGGCTCCCTCGCCGGAGAAGGAGGCGACGTGCTCGAGATCGGCATCGTGCTCGCGACCCTGACGCTGCTAGCGGCGGGCTCGGTCTCGGCGCCCGCGCTCTCGCCGGACCTGCTGCTTCGGCTCGGCTTCTGGACCGTCGTCGCCGGCCTCGGGTTCGGGCTCCCGACGGGCGCGCTCTACCACGTCGGACTCCACCGCTCGCTCGTCCGCGCGGGCCGGCTACCGCGGCGCTGGTGGCTGCACCCGACGTCGCACCACCGCCTGCTCCCGCCGGAGGACGCGCCCTCGGTCCTCGCGTGGTGTCGCGCCGGCGCCCTCGGCTGCGGCGTCGTCTTCCTCGGCTGCGCGCTCGCCGCGCTCGGCGTCTGGCGCGTGCTCGCGTAGGCCCCTAGAGATTCTCCCCGCGGCGGATGCGGGTGTTGCGGCGGTAGGCGTCGTCGCGCGCCGGGTGGTCGAGCGTGTAGTGCAGGCCCCGGCTCTCCTTGCGGCGGCGCGCGCACTCGATCACGAGCTCGGCGACGACGGCGAGGTTGCGCAGCTCGACGAGATCGGGCGTCAGCTTGAAGTTCCAGTAGTACTCGTCGATCTCCTCGCGCAGGAGCCGGATGCGCCGGTGCGCCCGCTCGAGGCGCTTGTCCGTGCGCACGATGCCGACGTAGTTCCACATGAAGCGCCGGATCTCGTCCCAGTTCTGCGTGATGACGACGGCCTCGGAGCTCTCGGTCGCGAGCCCTTCCTCCCAGGGCGGCACGTCGGGGACGGCCGCCACGTCGGCGAGCCGCGCGAGGCTCGCCTCCGCGGCGGCCTCGGCGAAGACCACGCCTTCGAGGAGCGAGTTCGACGCGAGCCGGTTCGCGCCGTGGAGGCCCGTGCACGTCACCTCGCCGGCGGCGAAGAGGTTCGGGATGTCGGTCTCGCCGTGGAGGTCCGTCACGACGCCGCCGCAGCAGTAGTGGGCGGCCGGGACGACCGGGATCGGCTGGCGCGTGATGTCGATGCCGAACTCGAGGCAGCGCGCGTAGATCGTCGGAAAGCGCTGGCGCAGGAAGTCCGGATCCCGGTGGGTGATGTCGAGGTGCACGAACTCGTCGCCCGAGCGCTTGAGCTCGGTGTCGATCGCGCGCGCGACCACGTCGCGCGGCGCGAGGTCGGCCATCGGGTGGTGGCGCGCCATGAAGGCGTCGCCGCGCC
>DATAGA010000376.1:0-1829 GCA_036257215.1 Myxococcota bacterium | reverse complement strand
CACAAGGAGAAGAAGCTCGGCATCCGCGCCGACGACACCGCGGCGTACGTGTTCCAGAACTGCCGCATCCCGCGCGCGAACCTCCTCGGCGGCGACGAGACGATCCCCAAGGAGACCTCGGGCGGCTTCCGCGGCGTCATGAAGACGTTCAACATGACGCGCCCCGCGGTGGCGGCGATCGGACTCGGCATCGCCGAGGCGGCGCTCGACTTCACCCGCGACCAGCTGCGCGCCGCGGGGTTCGACGTGGACGCCTACGGCGCGGGCCTGCGCGGCCAGAGCGCGGCCGTCGAGAAGCTCCACCGCCTCGAGGCGCTCTACGAGGCCGCGATGCTCACGGTGCTGAACGCGGCGTGGCTCTCGGACAAGGGCCAGCCCAACAACATCGAGGCGTCCGTCGCGAAGGCGAAGGGCGGCTCCGCGGTGCGCGAGATCACGCAGGGCTGCATCGAGATCCTCGGGCCGCTCGGCGTCTCGCGGGAGCACCTGCTCGAGAAGTGGTTCCGCGACGTGCGCATCACCGACATCTACGAGGGCACGGGCCAGATCCAGCACCTGATCATCGCCCGCACGATCCTCGGCTACGGGCGCAACGAGCTGCGGTAGGACCCGTCCAGCGTCCCCCGAGCGCGTGCTCCGGGGACGGCGCCCCGCCGTCGCGAGCGCGCTAGCGGCAGTCGCCCCGGATCCAGCCAGGGAGGCAGCCGGCGTCCCGGCACTCCGCCTCGAGGTCCGCGAGCCTGCGCTCGGCGCGCTCGAGGGTCCGCTCCCTGCCTTCGAGCTGCCGCTCGAGCCAATCGCAGTCCCGGCGCGGCGAGTCGTTGCACTCGTCGAGGCGCTCGGTGTCGACCTCGACCCAGCGCTGGGCTTCCTCGATGGCCTCGTGCGCGCGATGCCCGCGGTCGCACCACATGCCGGAGTCCACGCCCGACTCGCCGGGCGAGGCCGGCACGGAAGCGAACGGGGCCGGGGTGTCGCGGCCGAGCCCGCGTCCGGACGAGCTCGGGGGCGCGGGGGCGGGTGCGGCCGCGGGCTCGGGATCCGGCTTCGACACGGTCGCGGCGCGCTGGTCGATCACGCGCGCGCCGGGCGGCAGCTTCGAGGGGTGGTCGACCATCCCGAGTGTCCCGTCCTTCGCGCGGAAGCGGATCAGGTCGCCGGCGGCGGCCGGCAGCGCGAGCACGAGCAAGAGGCTCAGGGCGAGGCGCCGCATGGGTGCTCTCTCGTACGGCCGACCCGCAGGCTTGAGCGTGCAGGGCCCCGCGGCCGCACGTACGCTCCGCGCATGCGAGCCATCGTCTTCGACCAGCCGGGCGACGAGTCGGTGCTGCGCTTGGGAGAGGCGCCGCGACCGTCGTGCGGGCGGAGCGACCTGCGCATCCGCGTGCGCGCCGCCGGGGTGAACCGCGCGGACCTCCTGCAGCGGCAGGGGATGTACCCGCCGCCGCCGGGGGCGTCGCCCGTCCTCGGGCTCGAGTGCGCCGGGATCGTCGCGGAGGTGGGCGGCGACGTGCGCGGCTGGCAGGTCGGGGAGCGCGCGATGGCGCTCCTCGCCGGCGGCGGCTACGCGCAGGAGGTCGTCGTCGACGCGGGGAGCGCGCTCCACGTCCCCGCGCACTTTTCCGACGAGCAGGCGGCCGCGTTTCCCGAGGTCCACCTCACCGTCTTCCTGAACGTCTTCCAGATCGGCGCGCTGCCCGAGGACGGCTGGGCGCTCGTGCACGGCGGCGGGAGCGGCATCGGCACGGCGGCCATCCGAATGATCCGAGCCGCGGGCGCGCACGTGATCGTGACGGCCGGCAGCGACGAGAAGTGCCGCCGCTGTCTCC
>DATAGA010000322.1:0-4090 GCA_036257215.1 Myxococcota bacterium | reverse complement strand
TCTCCGACACGCCCGTCCGGCGCGCATCCGTAGGCGACGCGATGCAGCGGACCATGAGATCGCGATCGGTCACGATCCCGAGCGGTCTCGTCAGCTCGTCCACCACGACGAGGGTGCCCACCGCGCGCTCGGCCATGTGCTTCGCCGCGTCCCGCACGCCCACGTTCGGCGCGACGGTCTCGACCTCGCGGACGCACAGCTCCGCGACGCGCGCCGAGCGCCGCGCAGGGCGCGGTCGTGCGGAAGCCCCCCCGCCCGCGGTGCGGCGCTTCGCCGCGCCCGCGGCCCGGTTCGATCGTCGCTTGCGTCCCGCCATTCCGCCTCCTTCCCCCGCTACGCGGTCGTTCCAGGCTACAGCAGGGAGCGTGCCAACCCCTCGAGCGGAGGGGCCCGAACGGCTCGCACGCCCGCGCGCCGGCGCCTCGCCGCTTGGCACGCCGCGTGCTTCGGATTGGCGCTGTGCGGGGTCTCATCCTCCGGGCGCGCTGCGCCGGCCCCGGAGCCGCCGGGCCCCGCGCGGGAGGAGTGTCGTGGCGAAGCCCCTCGGCACCGTGAGCGACATCATGCGGCGCGACTTCGCGTCGCTGCACGCCAACGACAAGCTCGACTTCGTCGAGGACGTGATGAGCCTGGGCCGGATCCGCCACCTCCCGGTGCTCGAGAACGGCCGGCTCGTCGGCATCGTCTCGCAGCGCGACCTGCTGGCGGCCTCGCTCTCCCGAGTGCTCGACTTCGACGCGCCCGAGCGGCGCACCTTTCTGCGCTCGGTCGACGTGGCCGAGACGATGACCCGCGACGTGATCACGGTGCATCCGGAGACGCCGCTGCCCGAGGCCGCGCGGCTGCTGCTGCGTCACGCGATCGGGTGTCTCCCCGTCGTCGCAGAGGACGGGACGCCGGTCGGGCTCGTGACGGAGACCGACCTCGTGCGCGCCGCCTACCTCGAGGGCGAGGCGGAGTGAGCCACACCGCTGCGGCGGCGCCGCCGCTCGGCTCCGGTCACAGGTCCGCCGCGGCCCGCTGCGCGTCGCGCTGCTCCTCGGCGGCCAGGAAGGCCGCGACGGCGTCGAGCTGTGCCGGCTCCCCGCGCCCGGTGTGGACCGCGTGGGGCTCGCTCCACGCGGGCCGCTCCGCGGCCGCGAGCGAGCGCGGGGCCGTGGCGTAGTAGCCGGCCGCGAGCCCGCCGACCGCAGCCAGCAGGTACGCCAGGATCGCCGCCAGGGCTCGCATCGCGCTCCTCCTGGGCCGCCCGGGCCGGCGGCCGCTCGCTCCCGCCGTTCCCTGCCCCCTTCCCTTGTACGGGGCGTGCGGCGGAACGGATCGAAACGTCGCGAGCGCGTGCGCCGCGCGCCGTGAAGAGCTTCACAGGGCGGCGGAAGGAGCGGCGCGGGCCGTCTAGCGAGCCGCGTCGGGAGGGAGCGCCCGGGCCGCCGCCGGGTTGGCGAGCAGTGCGAAGTGGCGCGTGCGCCGCACCATGCGAGCGTCGAAGTCGCGCGCGACCTCGTCGGCCTTGCTGCTCTTCGCGAGGACGAAGGTCGGGACGTCCTCGCGCATCCAGGCCTCGACGTCCTCGTGGCGGAGCGCGAGGCGCGCGCCGCCCGGCTCGGCACCGCGCTCGGTGAACTCGCGCCGCAGCGCGACGGCGTGCTCGGCGCCGTCGTCGAGGTAGAAGAGGAGCCCGGGCCGGAAGAGCCCGTACTGCACGACGCGCGCGCCGGGAACCGAGCGCACGATGCGCGCGTCGGCGGCGTGGTCGGGCGCGGGCGCCGCGAGCGCGTTGTAGCCGACGAGGTACCCGGCGCCGAGCGCCGCGCACGCGGCCGCGAGCGGGACACCGCGCCGGAGCGCGCGCAGCGCGAGCGCGGCGAGCCCCGCGGTGGCGACGGCGAGCGCCGCGAGGAAGGCGAACGGCGCGCCGAGCTCGTCGGGCACGAGCCAGCGCTCGACCCGCGCGGGTGCGAAGACCGCCAGGCCGACGAGCGCCGCCACCATCGCGGCGGCGACGGCGGCGAGGCCGAGGCTCGCCGCGATCGCGATGCGGCCGGCCCGGTCGTCGAGGCGCGCGCTCTCGAGCGCCCGGCCGACGAGGAGCGCGGCGCCCGGGAAGCACGGCAGCAGGTAGGAGGGGAGCTTCGTCGGGAAGAGCTCGAAGAAGGCGAGCGGGGCGAGCGTCCACAGCCAGAGGTAGAGCTCGAGCGGGTCCCGCGAGAGCGGGCGGCGCGGGCGCAGCCGCCAGACCACGAGCGCCACGAGCGGCGTCCACGGCAGGAACCCCATCAGGACGCCGCGGAACGGCAGGTAGAGCAGCCCGTGCACGTGACCCTCGCCGTCGGCGGTCGCGCGCGAGAGGAGCTGGCGGTCGACGAAGTAGTCGGCGAGCGAGGGGTCGCGCGCGACGAGCAGCGCGTACCACGGCAGGCCGAGCGCGAGGAAGAGGACTGCCCCGAGCGCCACGCCGCTCGCGGGGAGCCGCAGCCGGGCGAGCGCGAGGAAGGGGAGCACGACGGCGAGCGCCACGAACAGAGCGATCGGCCCCTTCGCCCACATCGAGAGCCCGAGGCACGCCAACCCCGCGGCGGTCGCGCCGGCGCTCCGCTGCACGGCGCCGTCGTAGAGGGCGCAGAGCGCGGCGGTCAGGAACAGGAGCTGGAAGAGATCGGTCGCGAGCGCGCGCGACGCGCCGAAGACGAGCGAGCTCGTGAGGAAGACGCCCGCCGCGGCCGCCGCGCCGCGCGCGCCGATCCGCTGGCGGCCGAAGCGGTAGACGAGCACGGCCGTCGCGGCGACGGCGAGCTGCTGCAGGATGCGCCCGGCGAACGGCGTCGTGCCCAGCGCGGCGAAGCCCGCCGCGCCGGACCAGTAGGCGAGCGGCGGCTTGTCGAGGTGCGGGAGCCCGGCGAGCCGCGGCACGAGCCAGTCCCCCGACGCCCACATCTCGCGCGCGGCCTCGAGGTAACGGGCATCCGTGGTCTCGCGCGCGCCGAGCCGGCCGAGCCCGGGAACGAGCAAGAGCAGAGCCGCCGCGAACACCGCAGCAGCGCTCCACCCCCTGCCGGATCGATCCACTGGGCGCCCCGCCCTCCCCGCGCGGCGCAGGGTCGCGCAGCTGCGTGAACGGCGCATGAGCGGGGCCGCCGCGCCGCTCGTGACGCGCGGGCTTGCTGCGGGCTTCTCCGGCGCCGTACCGTCGCCGCATGGACCCCTACGCCCCGACGACGGACGATCGCTTCACGTTCGGCCTCTGGACCGTCGGGAATCGCGGGCGCGATCCCTTCGGCTTCGAGACGCGCCCGCCGCTCGACCCGGTGCGGGCGGTGCACGCGCTCGCGGGGCTCGGCGCCTACGGCGTCAACTTCCACGACGACGACCTCGTGCCCCCGGGCTCGAGCACGGCCGAGCGCGACGCGATCGTGAAGCGCTTCCGCGCCGCGCTCGAGGCCACGGGCCTGCGCGTCCCGATGGCGACGACGAACCTGTTCTCGCACCCGGTCTTCAAGGACGGCGCCTTCACGGCGAACGACCCCGCCGTGCGCCGCTACGCCCTCGCGAAGACGCTCGACGCGATTGACCTCGGCGTCTCGCTCGGCGCCGAGGTGTACGTGCTCTGGGGCGGACGGGAAGGCGTCGAGTGCGACGCCGCGAAGGACGTCGCGAGCGCGCTCGACCGCTACGCCGAGGCGCTGAACGCGCTCTGCGCCTACGTGCGGCGCCAGGGCTACCCGCTGCGCTTCGCGCTCGAGCCGAAGCCGAACGAGCCGCGCGGCGACCTGTTCCTCCCGACCGTCGGCCACGCGCTCGCGTTCATCGAGCGGCTCGACGACCCGGAGATCGTGGGCTTGAACCCCGAGTACGCGCACGAGACGATGTCGGGGCTCTCCTTCCACCACGGCGTCGCGCAGGCGCTCTGGGCCGGGAAGCTGTTCCACATCGACCTCAACGCGCAGCGCAGCGGGAAGTACGACCAGGACTTCCGGTTCGGCGCCGAAGGCATCCGCGACGCCTTCTACCTCGTGAAGCTGCTCGAGGACGCGCGCTGGCCGGGCATGCGGCACTTCGACGCGCACGCCTACCGCGTGGAGGACGAGGCCGG
>DATAGA010000337.1:0-16213 GCA_036257215.1 Myxococcota bacterium | reverse complement strand
CGCTCCCGAGAGCCCGAAGAAGGTGGCGCCGTCCTCCGTGAATGCGAGCAGCGCCATCACGGCAAAGAGGAGCACCATCATGATGAGCTGCTTCCGCAGTCGCTTGGCGTAGGCATCCTTGAATGCGGCTCGCTGCTGGTCGGTGTACTCCAGGGTCTCTCCTTGGCGCGGCCCAACGGATCGGCGCTCAGCTGCGCAAGACAGCGCTGACCGCCAGCGCTGCGGCTGAGCCGCCGCTGCCAGAGTGCCCCACGCCCCCGTCGCGGCTGCTGTTTGGTGTCAGCTGCAGCGCCTTGTTGGGCGGCATGAGTTCAGGAGCATCCTTCCTACCTGGCGCGCGACCTCTGTGGCGTACCCGCGGCGCCAGAAGGCCGGCGTGATCAGATACACAAGCTCCGTTTCGGTGACGCCCTCCAGTTCCTTGCGGCAGAGGCCACACTGACCGATGAAGGCGCCCGACTCGGGGTTTTCGAGCACCCACCACCGCGCCGGATTCAGGGTACCCATGTGCCGAGGGCTTGGCGTGCCTCGGCCTCGCTCAGCCGAGAGGCTCGGGAACGGACCTGAGTCGGAACCCAGCCCGGGAACGCCCGCGAGCGCACCACATGCCGGCCAGAGGCCGTGTGCACCTCACGGATGCGGGCAAGGGACGACTTCCGAAAGCAAGGCGCCGCGCGGACCAGCGCCGGCCAGAGCCTCTGATGAACGAAGGTGACCTTGCCTTGGACCACGCGGCAGACCAAGACCTGCTCGGAGTCACGGACGGCGCGCGTGACCTCGAAGATGAGATGGCTGCTCGGGTGAGACCACCAGCCTCCGCGGAGAGGCGCGCCAGCGATGGCTTCGGCCAGCGAGGGAACCGGCCCGCGCGCTGATTCGAGCACGATGCCGTGCTTGCGGATGAACGCAAGCGCTTCTCGCGGGGTCATCGATTGATTCTTCGGCGCGGGCTAACGGATCGGCGCTCGGCTGCCTGGCGCCGTGAACCATGATGCCACGACAGGAGGCCGGGCGCGTGGCGACCCCGGACGGCCCGGCCGACAGCTGACGGCCGCGCAAGCCGACCAAGTCGCCCACCACCCGGGTCGCGCCGGCGCAGACGCGTGGGGTTACCCGTCTCCGATCCGCAGCACGAGCGCCGTGTTCACCCCGCCGAACGCGAAGTTGTGGCTCGCGGCGTGAAGGGCCGCGAGCGCGCGCGGGCTGCCCGTCACGTGGTCGAGGCCCTCGCAGCGCGGGTCCACGCGCTCGAGGCAGCGCGTCGGGGCGGCGAAGCCCTCGCGCAGCATCGCGATCGTGAGCCACGCCTCGAGCGCCCCGCAGGCGCCGAGCGTGTGGCCGAGGTGGCCCTTCAGCGAGCTGATCGGCACGCCGTCGCCGTAGACGCGGCGCGTGGCTTCGGCCTCCGCCGCGTCGCCGAGGTCCGTCGCCGTCGCGTGGGCGCTCACGTATCCGACGTCCGCGGGCGCGAGCCCGGCGTCGGCGAGGGCGAGGCGCATCACGGCCTCCATGCCGCTCGCGTCGGGCGCGGTCAGGTGGCCGCCGTCGCAGCTCGTGCCGTAGCCGACGACCTCCGCGAGGATGCGCGCGCCGCGCGAGCGCGCGCGCTCGCGCTCTTCGAGCACGAGCGTCGCGGCGCCCTCGCCCACGACGAGGCCGTCGCGGTCGGCGTCGAAGGGGCGCGGCGTCGCCTCGGGGGCGTCGTTGCGCGTCGACGCGGCGAAGAGGAGGTCGAACACCGCCGCCTGGATCGGGTGCAGCTCCTCGGCGCCGCCGCAGAGCATGCGCTCGGCGCGGCCGAAGCGGACCGCCTCGTAGCCGTAGCCGATCGCCTGGCTGCCCGACGTGCAGGCGCTCGTCGTCGGCACGATGCGCCCGCGCACGCCGAAGAACGACGCCAGGTTCGCGGCGCAGGTGTGGCTCATCGCGCGCAGGTACTCGGTGGGCGTCACGCCCTTGGCGCTGCCGTCGACGCCGAAGGCACGCGCGTAGCTCACGAGGTCGGGCGGGCTGCCCGAGGTCGAGCCGTACGCGAGCCCGGTGGAGCCGTCGCGCAGCGACGGGTCGTCCGCGAGCCCCGCGTCGGCGAGGGCGAGCTCCGTCGCGCGCGCGGCGAGCTGCGCCACGCGGCCCATCGAGCGCGCGGCCTTGCGCGGCCACGCCGCCGGCCGCGCGAACTCGACCGGCGCGCCGAGCTCCGTCCGCATCGCTTCGATCGCCGCGAACGCCGGCAGGCGCCGCACGCCCGAGCGCCCGGCGCGCAGGGCCTCGCGCACGCTCGGCCAGTCGTTTCCGAGCGCGCACAGGCCCGCCATGCCGGTCACGACGACGCGGCGGCCGCGCTCGCTCACGGCCGCCTCTCGCGCGGGTGCGCGTAGCCGGCCGCGCGCATCTCGGCGCGCTTCTCGCGGATGTAGGCGAGCGAGCGCCGCCCGCGCTCGGTGTTCTCGGCGGGAAGGAGCGCGGCCCACAGGTGGTCGAGGCCGCCGCCGGCGTAGTAGCGGAACCAGCTCTTCCGGACGAAGTACTCGACCACCGACACGACGCCGATCGTCGTCCACACGCCCCACGCGGAGAACGCACGGCGAGCCTCGGGGGTGCCGGCGAACACGAGCCACGCGATCGCGGCGGCATTGGCGGCGAAGAGCGCCGCCCAGAGGGCGGTCACCTTGCGGCAGTACGAGCCGATGAAGTCCGGGGCGCGCGGCTGGAGGAAACGCGCGGCGCGCTCGATCAGCGAGGGCGGCTCGCGCAGGCTCGCCACGCACAGGAGCGCGAGCCAGAGGTACACCGCCGCCGGCACGAGGAAGAGGGCGCGCAGGTCGCCCGTGAGGAGCGCGACCAGCAGCAGTCCCGCCACCGCGACGGACGCGCCGGGCACGCGCGGCAGCGCGAGCTCCTGCGCGCGGCCGGGCGCGCGAGGCGCGGCGTCACTCGCCCCCGCCGCGCGGACCAGGGCGTGCGCGCCGCCGAGCGGCACCGCACCGCTCGCGAGCGCGAGCGCGAGCAGCACGGCCGCGACGGGCCGGGCGCCGAAGCGAGCGAGCGCCGCGTCGATGGCCCAGGGGTAGACGACGAGCGCGCCCGCGAGCAGCGCGAGGCCCAGCCAGGTGCGGCGCGTCGGCCGCCAGGCGGCCAGCGGATCGGGCTTCGCGGCGGCCACGGACGTCACGCCAGCCGGCGTTCCACCATGAACGACGCGAGGGGCATCGCCTCGGCGGCGCCGGTGCGGTCGGCGAGCAGCTCGCGGGTCCGCTGGTAGACCGAGTTGAACACGTCGCCCGTCTTCGCGAGCACGTCCCGGCGCGAGCGCGGGCGACCGACCTCCTCCACGAAGTCGATGAACTCGAGCCCGAACGAGAACGTGCCGGCGTTCTTGCGCACCAAGCGACCCTCGTCGAGGAGCCGCCGGCGCGCGGTCTCGAACAGCTCGCCGAAGTTGCGCATGGCCTGGAGCACGAAGCGCTCCTGGTGCAGCTCGCGCCGCAGCCAGCTGGTGTCGAGGTGCTGGTCCTGCATGTAGGCCGACACCCATAGGTTGTAGTAGAGGGCGAGGTCGAAGTCCCACTTGAGCCGCATCAGCTCCTGGCTGCCGAGGAGCCCGTACTGGCCGCGGTAGAGCAGCATCGCCGCCTCGTAGCGGAAGGCCATGAAGCGGTCGTACAGCGAGGCCCGCTCGGCCAGCGCGTCGGCGCCCTCGCCGCCGAGGTCGCGCCGCACGAGGTCGGTCAGGAAGTCGTTCTCGAGCGCGATGAAGTCGGCGCCCGGGCTGTAGAGCGGGTCGGCGAACGCCGCCGCCTCGCCCGTGAGGCCCCAGCGGTCGGCGGAGAAGTACTGCGTCGTGCCGTAGGCGAGCTGTGCGTAGCTCTGCGTGTCGAGCGCGCGCGCGCCAGCCATGAGCTCGCGCACGGCGGCGTGGCCGTCGAGGAAGGCGCGGAAGCCGGCCTCGCTGCGGATGCCGGGATCGTCCCGCGGCGGGTCGCCGACGACGCCGACGCTCGTCACGCCGTTGCGCAGCGGGATGAACCAGATCCAGTAGCCCGGGTAGCAGAAGTGGATCGTCGAGAGGCCCCGACTCGTGTGGCGCACGCGCGCGCGGAACGACTCGGGGCCGAGGTCGTCGACGTCCGCGATCCCCTCGTAGCGCCCCCACACCGAGCTGATGTGGTGGGTCGGCTCCTTGACGCGCAGGCCCTTCGCCTTCGCGACGAGGCCGACGCGGCCGCTCGCGTCGAGCAGCCAGCGACACGAGACGGGGTGCACCTTGCCGTCCTCGCGCACCTCGAAGCGGTGCGGCGCGCCGCCCTCGCCCAGCTGCAGCGCCGCGACGCGCGCGCCGACGTGGAGCTCCGCGCCGGCCGCCTCGTTCATCTTGCGCAGGTCGGCGTCGAAGCGCGCGCGGTCGATCTGGAAGGCCGGGTGGAACGGGAGGTTGACGCTCCCGATCTCGCTCATCTGCTGGAGCGGCGTCGACTTCGTCGCGTCGTCGAAGAAGTAGCGCAGCCCGTTCTTCGGGAGCTGCTCCTCGTAGAGGTAGCGCGAGAGCGCGACCCGCCGGACCAGGTAGTTGCTCGCGAGCTCGACGGTCGACTCGCCCACCCGGTAGTCGTGCTCGCCCGTCTTCTCGAACAGTGCGAGCCGCAGGCCGGGCAGCGCCCGCAGCAGCTGGCGGGCGAGGAGGCCTCCCGCCATTCCGCCGCCCACGATCGCGACGTCGAGATCGGCGCGCACGGGCGGCCATCATAGCATCCCGCCGTTCACGGAGAGCACCTGTCCGGTCACGTACGACGCGCGCTCGGAGAAGAGGAACGCGACGACGCCCGCCACCTCCTCCGGCCGGCCGAGGCGCTGCATCGGGATGCGCTTCAAGAGCTCGTCGAGCGCGGCGCCCTCGAGCATGTCGGTCTCGATCAGCCCCGGCGCGACGCAGTTGACGGTGATGTCGCGGCGCGCCAGCTCCTGCGCCAGCGACTTCACCGCGCCGACGAGCCCCGCCTTCGACGCCGCGTAGCTCACCTGGCCGCGGTTCCCGGCGAGCCCCGCGAGCGACGAGAGCGCCACGATGCGACCGCCCCGGTGCGCTCGCACCATGGGCATGACGAGCGGGTGGAGCACGTGGTGGAAGCCGTCGAGGTTCGTGCGCAGCACCCGGTCCCACGCCTCGCCGGAGAGCGCCGGAAACGCGGCGTCGGCGCGCACCCCGGCGTTGAGCACCACCCCCCAGTAGGGACCGTCCTCGGCGAGGTCCGCGGCGAGGGCGCGGGCGCAGGCATCGCGGTCGGCGACGTCGAAGCGCAGCCGCTTCGCGCGCCGCCCCCGCGCGGCGACGCCCTCGGCCGTCTCTTGCGCGGCCGCCTCGTCGGCGCGGCAGTGGACGCTTACGTCGAAGCCGTCGTCGGCGAGCGAGAGCGCGATCGCGCGCCCGATGCCGCGGCTCGCGCCCGTCACGAGCACCCGCCGCGGCCCCTCGCCGCCAGGGCGCGCGCGCGCTGCGCGCTCGCCGCGGGTCGCACCCGTCGCGCGTCCCGCCGGCTCGTTGCTCACGGATGCGCCCGCTCGCGCAGCGCCTCGATGCGCTCGACCACGTACACGCTCAAGTTCCCCTCCGCGAGCGGCTCGGCGTCGCCGGGCCGCTCGAGGCTGCACGCGAAGGCCACGAGCCCGAGCTCGCCGCCGCGCAGGTGACGCGCGCGCACCTCGAGCACCTCTTCGGGCCCGAAGTCGTCGGCGCGCAGCCGCACGCCGCGCGTGCCGAGGAAGAGACCGGGCCGCACCGGCTCGCCCAGGCCGCGGGCGACGAGCCCGCCGTGCGCGGCGACGCACTGGGCCATCCACTCGAGCGCGACCCACGCCGGGACGCGCCCGTCCGCGCGCCGGAAGAGCGCGCTGCGCGCCACGTGGACGCGGGCGCGGGTGAGCTCGGGCCGGTGCTCGAGCACGGGCCCGATGAGTAGCATCGCGCCCGAGTGGGGCACGAGCTCCTCCGCCGGCGGGAGCGCGCGGGTCACGCGCCCACCCGGCGCGCGAGCAGGCCCGGCGCGCGGAACGGAAGCGCGGCGCCGAGCCGGACGTAGAGCCACGCGAGGCGCAGGTCGTCGGCCACGACGTCGAAGTGCGAGAGCCCGCCGGCCGGGTAGCGCACGGGCGTCGCGACGCTCTCGACCGGCACGCCGTCCCAGACCAGCCGCACGGCGAGCTCGGGATCGAAGTCCATGCGCGTCCCGAGCCGGACGCGGGCCAGCAGGCGCAGCGTCGGCTCGAGCGGAACGCCGCGGAAGCCGCAGAGCGGGTCGCGCACGTCGAAGGAGAGCGTGAACAACCAGACGAGGACGCGCGAGATCTGGCGGCCGTACAGCCGGCTGCGCGGGACGCTTCGGTCGAAGACCGGGGCGCCGAGCACGAGCGCCTCGGGGTGCTTCTGCATCGCGTCGAGGAAGCGCGGCACGTCGGCGACCTCGTGCTGGCCGTCGGCGTCGAGCTGGAGCGCGTGCGTCGCGCCCCGCGCGGCCGCGACGCGGTAGCCCGTAGCGAGCGCCGCACCCTTGCCGCCGTTGCGCTCGTGCCGGTGCACCTCGAGCCAGGGGTGGCGCGCCGCGAGCGCGGCGAGCGCGGCGCGGGTCTCCACGCCGCTTCCGTCGTCGATCACGAGGCCGGGCAGCCGGTACGCCGCCAGCGCGTCGACCACCGGCCGCAGCGCCGGGCCGTGGTCGTAGCAGGGGATCACGAGCCAGGGCTTCACGCCGGCGCTCCGAGGCGGAGGCGCAGGCGCCCCGTCGAGAACACGCGCTCGCCCGCCGCGAGCCGGAAGCGCAGCGTCTCGGGCGGCGCGCCCCAGTCGAGCTCGAGCCGGAAGCGCTGGCCGGGGAGGAGGAGCTCCCGGAACTTGAGGTTCTCGACCGCCGCGAGGCGGAGCGGCGCGCCGAGCGCGGCCTCCGCCGCCTCCATCACCCAGCCGACCTGCACGACCCCCGGCACGATCGGGAAGCCCTCGAAGTGGCCTTCGAGGTAGGCGAGCTCGTCGGGCACGGCGAGCTCGCGCGCGAGCGAGCCGTCGCCGCGCTCTTCGGCGAGGAGCTGCGGCGAGCGCGCGGGCGCGAAGAGCTCGCGCAGCGCCGCGAGCGGCGTCTTGCCCTGCGCGTCGCGCGGCAGCGCGTCGACGAGCCGCCACGCGCGCGGCAGCAGCACCCGGTCCCAGTGGGCGGCCAGGTCTTCGCCGAGCCGGGCCGCGACGGCGCGGCGCCCCTCGCGCGCGAGCGCGTCGCGGCCGGCCTCGGACAGCACGACCGCCGCACCGACGCGCGTCTCGCCCGCTTGCTCGAGCGGGAGGAGCGCCGCCTCCTCGACGAACGCGTGCGCGCGCAGCGCGCTCTCCATCTCGGGAAGCGAGAGGCGCTTCTCACCCACCTTCACGACGCGGTCGCCGCGGCCGAGGAGAGCGAAGCGGCCGTCGTCGCCGAGCTCGACGAGGTCGCCGAGCGTGCACGCCGCCGCCGCGCCCGCGCCCGGCTGCGCGCCCGCGGAGACGAAGGGCGACTCGACCCGAAGGCGCCCCGCCTCCGGCCCGTCGGCCACGCGCTCGACCCGCACGCCGGGAAGCGGCGTCCAGCGCAGGCGCTCGGGTCCCGGCGCCTGGCGCCGCCACGCCACCCCACCCGTCTCGGTCGAGCCGAACAGCTCGACGGGTGCGCGTCCGAGCGCCTCGCGCACGAGGTCCGCGTCCTCGAGCTCGAGCGGCCCGCCCGACGAGAAGACCTCGCGGCAGATGCCGCGCACGCGCGCGAGGCCGGGCAGCCGCCGCAGGTGAGCGGGCGTGCTGGCGAGAATCGCGCTGCCGGCGTCCTCGATCCGCGGCAGCAGCTCCTCGGCGTGCAGCCACGTCGCGGCCTGGAACGGGCGCCCGCTCGCGAGCGGCCAGAGCACGCGGAAGAGCAGGCCGTAGAGGTGCTGCGGCGACGCCGTGGAGAAGACCGGCGTCCCGGCGCCGAGCGCTGCGCCGAAGACGCGCTCGAGCACGGCGACCTCCGACTCGAGCTGCCGCAGCGCCTTCGGCACCCATTTGCCCTCGCCGGTCGTCCCCGAGGTCGAGAGCTCGAGCAGCGGCGCGTCCGGGTCGAGTGGGGCGAGCGGCGCCGCGCCGCCGCGGGCGACCGCGTCGTCGAGCGGGTCGAGGACGGCGTCGAGGGGCGCGAGCGCGGGGCGCAGCGCGTCCGCGCCGTCGGCCAGGGCGCCGTCCGCCGCGAGCGCGGCGCGGGCGAGGGCGCCCGGCTGGCGGTTCGGCAGGAGCAGCGCGACGCCTCCGGCGTGCGCGACCCCGAGCAGCGCCGCCGCGAACGCGAACGCGTCCTCGCAGTGGACGAGCCAGCGCGTCCCGCCGCGCTCGCGCAGCCGGGTCGCCAGCGCCGCGACGCGCGCCTGCAGCTCCGCCAGGCTTCGCGGGCCGTCGCGGCCGACCGCCGCGACGGCGCCCGGGGCGACGGGCTCGGCGAGCAGCCGGCCGAGGCTCAACGCCCGAGGCGCTCGCTGACCACGCCGACCACGTCGCGGACGGTCCGCATGGCCTTCAGCGCCTCCTCCTCGAGCGCGATGCCCGTCTCCTCCTCGAGCCGCACCGCCAGCGCCACCGCGTCCACGCTGTCGAGCTCGAGGTCGTCGCCGAGGCGCGCGTCCTCGCTCAGCTCGTCGTCCTCGAGCTCGAACTCGGTGCGCAGGACTCGGCGCACCATCTCGAGGACCTCCGCGCGGGTCACCTGCCTCGCTCGCTCGCCGCGCCGTCCCCGCCGGGGACTAGCGCACGCGGTTCTCTTCGACGAAGGCGGCGAGACTCGCCACCGAGGCGAAGATGCCGCGATTCACCTCGGGATCCTCGCCGATCTTCACGCCGAAGCGCTCCTCGAGCGCCATCGCGAGCTCGAGGGCGTCGATCGAGTCGAGGCCCAACCCTTCGACGAACAGGGGAGCCCCGCTCTCGATCTCTTCGGGCTCGATGTCCTCGAGCGCCAGCGACTCCACGATCAGGGTCTTCAGCTCCGCCTCGAGCCCTTCACGATCCTGCAACGCGCTTCCTCTCGCTCGTCGGCGCGGCCAGATCGGCGCCCCCCCGGCCGCCACCTCGACGCGCTGTGCACCCCGCTCGGCGCCCACGCCGCCGCTCGCGGGCCCCACTCGGGTCGGCGGTTCCGCCGGAGGGGTCCGCCGGATACGCTGGGCCGGATCGAAGCGCGCGAAACTTCGACGAAAAACGCGAGCGGAGCGTACCACGGCGCCGGTCCGTGACAAAGCGTCACGCGCGCTTCCGGCGCCCCGCCGGGCTCGTTACCCTCCGCCGCGGCGCGGTCACCCGCGCCGATGGGCCGCGGGAGATCGGTTGAGCAGCCAGGTCCGCGAGGCGAGCCGGTTCTTCACGATCGGTGCCGGCCCGGTCCGCGTCGACGACGTGCTCGCGATCGCGCGGGGGTCCGGACCCGTGCGTCTCGACCCGAGCCCCGCCTTCCGGGCGCGCATCGCGGCGGCCGAGACCGCGCTCGGCGCCGCGCTGCGCGGCGGCGAGCCGGTCTACGGCGTGACGACGGGCGTCGGCGCCTCGGTCGGCAACGCGATTCCCGCCGATCAGCGCGCCGCCATGCCCTACCACCTGATGCGTTTCCACGGCTGCGGCACGGGCGCGCTGCTCGGCGAGGTCGAGGCCGCCGCGGTCGTCGCGCTGCGCCTCGTCTGCCTCGCGAAGGGCCGCTCCGGCGTGCGCTTCGAGCTGCTCCAGGCGCTCTGCGACCTGCTGAACCAGCGGGTGCTGCCGTGCATTCCCGAGCGCGGCTCGGTGGGTGCGAGCGGCGACCTGACCCCGCTCTCCTACCTCGTCGCGACGCTGGTCGGCGAGCGCGAGTCGACCTACGCCGGCCGCGTGCTGCCCTCCGCGGAGGCGCTCCGCCAGGCGGGCCTCGCGCCGCTCGAGCTCGCGCCGAAGGAGAGCCTCGCGCTGATGAACGGGACGACCGTGATGACGGCGCTCGGCTGCCTCGCCGCGGAGCGCGCCGCCCGACTCGCGCGGCTCGCCGCCGCCCTCACGGCGGTCGCGAGCGAGGCGACGCGCGGCAACCCGGGGCACTTCGACGCGCGCATCTTCGCGTGGAAGCCCCACCCCGGGCCGGAGCGCTGCGCGCGCTGGATCCGGGCGGACCTCGAGCCCGAGGCGCGGCGCCCGCCGGTCGCGCCCGCGCGCCTGCAGGACCGCTACTCGATCCGCTGCGCCCCGCACGTGATCGGCGTGCTGATCGAGGCGGCCGACTCGGCCCTCCGGACGCTCGAGATCGAGCTCAACGGCGTCGACGACAACCCGCTCGTCGACGGCGAGCGCGGCGACGTGCTCCACGGCGGAAACTTCTACGGTGGCCACGTCGGCTTCGCGATGGACGCGCTGAAGACGGCCGTCGCCAGCGTGGCCGACCTGCTCGACCGCCAGCTCGCGCTGCTCTGCATGCCGGAGACCAGCGGCGGGCTCCCGGCGAACCTCGTCGCGGGCACCGGCGACGACGCCCTCGCCCACCACGGCTTCAAGGCGATGCAGATCTCGGCGTCCGCGCTCGCGGCCGAGGCGCTGAAGCTCACCGTGCCGGCGACCGCGTTCAGCCGCAGCACCGAGTCGCACAACCAGGACAAGGTCAGCATGGGCACCATCGCGGCCCGCGACTGCCTCCAGGTGCTCGAGCTCACCGAGACCGTGGCCGCGATCGCGCTCCTCGCAGGCTGCCAGGCCGTCGATCTGCGCGGCGAGGAGATCGCCTCGCTCCGCGCGCGCTCGCTGCGCGACGCGGTGCGCAAGGTGGTGCCGCCGCTCGTGGACGATCGGCGCCAGGACGTCGACATCGAGGCGGTGCTCGCGCTCTACCAGGTCGACGAGCTCCCGTTCGGAGACCCCCGCGCGCGATGAAGCGCCGGGCGTTCCTCGCCGGTCTCGCCGCCGGCGTCGCGCTCGCGGCCGCGGCGTCCGGGGCGGGGCGCGCCGAGCCCTCGCTCGCGCCTGCGGCGTCGCCGCGCGCGGCGGCGCCGCGGGCCGCGAGCCAGACGCCGACGCTCGAGGGCGTCATGGCAGGGATGGCCGGCGCGCGCGGCGTCGTCGCGGAGTTCCGCGAGGTGAAGGAGCTCGCGCTCCTCTCCGCCCCGCTCGAGAGCCGCGGCGTGCTCCACTTCGTCCCGCCGGACCGCATGGTGCGGCGCACGCTCGAACCCGTGCCCTCCGAGCTCGTCGTCGACGGCTCGCGCGTCGTGTTCCGCGACGACGCCGGCGCGGGCGGCGCGCCGGCCGACCTCTCCGCCGATCCGTCCGCGCGTCAGTTCGTCGACAACGTAACGACGATCTTCCGCGGCGACCTCGCCGCGCTGCGCGAGCGCTACGAGGTCGCGTTCGAGGCGGACGGGCCGCGTTGGCGGCTCGCCCTCACGCCGCGCGACGCCGTCGTGCGCCGCTTCGTTCGGTCGCTCGTGCTCGAGGGCGAAGGCGAGGGCCTGCGCCAGATGGTGCTCGTCGAGCGCGACGGGGACCGCACCACGACGCGCTTCGAGCGCGTCGACGCCGACCACGTGCACACCGCGGAGGAGCTGCGCGCGCTCTTCGGGGACGCGCCGGGCCGGTGAGCCGCGGCCGGCTCGCGCTCCTCGTCGCGGCGCTGCTCGCGGTGCTCGCCGCGTTCGTCGCGCCGCGCCTGCGCTTCGGCACCGACATCGCGAACTTCCTCCCCGCATCCGGCGGCGGCGAGGACGCGTTGCTCGCGCGCATGCTGCGCGACTCCGAGCTCTCGCGAGCGATGATCCTCTCCATCGAGGCGCCGGACGAAGCGAGGGCGGTGGCCGCGGGCCGCGCCCTCGCCGCGGAGCTGCGCGGACACCCCGCGCTCGCCGCGCTGCGCGCCGGACCCGACGCCGAGCTCCCGCGCCAGGTCTACGAGACCTACTTCCCGCGCCGCTTCCTCTTCCTCTCCGACGAGCCGGAGGCCGAGCTGCCGCAGCGCCTCTCCGAAGAGGGTTTGCGCGCGGAGGCGCGGCGGCTGCGGGGCGAGCTCGCCCTGCCCGCCTCGACGCTCCTCGCCGAGATCGTGCCGGCGGACCCGCTCGGAGCCTTTCGGCGCGTGCTCGACCGCCTGACCGGCGCGCAGAACACGCTGCGCGTCGTCGACGGCCAGTTCGTCGCGGGCGACGGGCGCCACGCCGTGCTGTTCCTCGCGACGAAGGAGTCGGGCTTCGACAGCGCCGCGCAGCGCCCGCTGCTCGCGGACGTCGCCGCCGCGTTCGAGCGCGTGGACGCCGCGCACGGCGACGCGCTCGTCCTCGAGAGCAGCGGGCTCAACCGCTACGTCGTGGCCGGCGAGGCGCGCGCGCGCGGCGACGCCGTGTGGGTGGCCGGCATCTCGTTCGTCGGCGTGGGCGCGATCCTGCTGCTGGCGCTGCGCTCGCGCGAGAGCCTCTTGCTCACGCTGCTCCCCGGCGTCTTCGGCCTGCTGTTCGCCGCAGCCGTGGGGCTGCTCGTGTACGGCGAGCTCGACGGGATCACGCTCGCCTTCGGAACGACGCTCCTCGGCCTCACGATCGACTACCCCATCCACCTCTTGAACCACCACGCGATGTCGCCGGCCCACGAGAGCGCGCGCGCCGTCGCGCGCCGGATCGCGCCCTCGCTCGCGCTCGCCGCCGGCACCACGATGGCGAGCTACGTCGGGCTCGCGTTCACGACGATTCCGGGCTTCCGGCAGATCGCCTTCTTCTCCGTCGTCGGCGTCGGCGCGACGTTCGCGTTCACGCTGCTCGTGCTGCCCGCGTTCCTGCCCGACGCCCGGCCGCTCCCGCCCGGGTCGCGGCGCTTCGCAGGCGCGCTCGGCCGCGCCGTGCTCGCGCTCGAGCCCCACCGCGGCCTCCTCGCGGGCGTTCTGGTCGCGCTCGGCCTCGCGTCGGCGGCGGCGCTGCCGGGGCTGCGCTGGCAGGACGAGCTCGCCGCGCTCTCGGCACCCGACCCGGCGCTCGTCGCCGAGGACCAGCGCGTGCGGGGCCGCGTGTCGCCTTTCGACGGATCGCGCTTCGCGATCGCGTCGGCGGCGAGCCCGGCCGCCGCCGTGGCCGTCAACGACCGCGTGCACGCGGCGCTCGCGGCCTGCGTCGAGCGCGGCCAGCTCGAGGGCGTGCGCTCGCTCCACGACTTCCTCTGGTCGCCGGAGCTCCAGCACCGCAACTGGAGCGCGCTGACCAGGGCCCCGGACCTGCCCGGCCGCGTCGAGCGGGCCTTCGCCGCCGAGGGGTTCCGACCCGAAGCGTTCGCCCCGTTCCGCGAGGCGCTCGCCGCCGGCGAGCCCGCCCCGCTCGAGCTCGCCGAGCTGCGCAGTTCGGAGCTCGGCCGCCTCGTGGCGCCGCTCGTGCTCGACCTCGGCGAGCGGACGGGCATCGTGACCCTCCTGCGCGGGATCCGCGACCCGGAGGCGGTCGCCGCCGCGCTCGCCGACGTCCCGGGCGTGCGGCTCTTCGACCAGGAAGGCTTCGTGACGGGCATCTACCGTGAGTTCCGCGACGCGACCGTGCGCCAGATGGCGCTCGGGAGCGCGCTCGTCTTCGCGCTGCTCTGGCTGCGCTACCGGCGCTTCCGCCCCGCCCTCGCGGCGTTCCTGCCCTCGACCGTCGTCGCCCTCTCGCTGCTCGGGGCGTTCGCGGCGCTCGGCGTCCCGCTGAACCTGCTCCACGCGATGAGCCTCACGCTCGTCACGGGCCAGGGCTCGGACTACGGGATCTTCGTCGTCGACAGCGCCGACCGCGCGCGCGACTTCCGCGCCACGATGCTCTCCCTCACGCTCTCGTGCTTCACGACGATCTTCGCCTACGGCTCGCTGGCGGTCTCCGCGGAGCCGGCGCTGCGCGCGATGGGACTCACGACGGGCGTCGGCATCCTCTGCTGCCTCCTGCTCTCGCCGCTCTCGTTCCTCCTGCTCGCGCGGCGCGCGCCGGAGCCGGAGCCGGAGTCGCGGGCGCTCGCGTGAGCGGCCGCCGGGCGGCGCCCGCGCTCGCGCTCGCCGGCGCGCTCGGCTGCGCGAGCCTCCCGCTGGCCCTCGCCTCGCTCCGGCCCCTGCCGCGCGCATGTCCCGGGCCGCTCCTCCCGGTCGGTGCGATGGGCGCCGACTTCACCCTCCAGGCGCGCTACCGCGTCGCGAGCGGTGGCCGCGACGAGGTGGTCCTGCTCGCCGCGGAGAAGCGCGGCGAGCGCCTGGTCGTCCTCGGCTTCGACCCGCTCGGGACCGAGCTCTTCGCCGTCGTGCAGGAGGACGGGGCTGCGCCGCGGCGCGAGCGCCACCTGCGCCCGCTCTTTCCGTTCGCGCCGGAGAACGCGCTGCGCGACCTGGTCGAGACGCGCTTCCCGGAGCCGGTCGACGCGCTCGGGGGCACGCGCGCCGATCGCGCGGCGCGGACACGGGAGGGCGCGATCGTGCACCTCGCGCGTCCCGGCTGCGGGTGGAACGCCACCGTCGAGGTCGTGACGGAGGCGGGTCCGAGCGAAGGGGCTGCGGGCGCTGCGCCGTTCGAAGCCCGCGCGGTCTCGGTGACGCCCGGTGCCGACGGGGCGGGCGACCTCGCGACGGTGCTCGAGCCGATCCGCGCCGAGTACGCGCTGCCGGCGCTGGCCGGCGCCGTGCTGCGCGGCGGCGAGCTCGAGGTCGGCGCGACGGGCGTGCGCAAGAAGGGCTCTCGCGAGCCGGCGACCGCCGACGACCTCTGGCACCTCGGCTCCTGCACGAAGGCGATGACGGCGACCCTTGCGGCGCGCCTCGTCGAGCGCGGCCGCATCGGGTGGGACGCGCGCGTCGCGGACGTCCTGCCCGCGCTCGGCGAACGGATCCACCCGGACTTCCGCGGCGCCACCCTCGAGCAGCTCCTGGCCCACCGAGGCGGGGCGCCGGGAGATCTGCTCCGGCTGCCGATCTGGTCTTGGCTCCGCAGCTCCCGTGCGCCGACCGCCGAAGCGCGCGCCCGCTTCGTCGCCGACGTCCTCGGGCGCCGCCCCGAGGCAGCTCCGGGCACGCGCTTCCTCTACTCCAACGCGGGCTACACCGTCGCGGGCGCGATGCTCGAGGCGGCAGCCGGCGAGCCGTGGGAGACGCTCGTCCGACGCGATCTGTTCGAGCCTCTCGGCATGTCCTCGGCCGGCTTCGGCGCGCCGGGGCGCAAGGGCTCCCTGGAGCAGCCCTGGGGACACGCCGTCCAGGGCCGCAGCGTGCGCCCCGTGGAGCCCGGACCGGCGGCGGACAACCCCGCGGCGATTGCTCCGGCCGGTGGCGTCCACGCCACGCTCGCGGACTGGGCCCGCTTCGCCGCGCTGCACCTGCGCGCAGCGCGGGGCGACCCGGGCTTCCTCTCGCCGGAGTCCGTGCGCAAGCTGCACACGCCGCAGTCCGGCGACTACGCGCTCGGCTGGCTCAGCACGGACGCAGGCTTCGCAGGCAGGCGCGCCTTCGGTCACCGCGGCAGCAACACGATGTGGGTCGCGGAGGTGTGGATCGTGCCGGAGCTCGACGCCGCGTTCCTGGTCGCCACCAACCAGGGCGGCCCGCGCGCCGAGGAAGCGACCGCCTACGCGATGCGGGAGCTCGCCCACCGGGCCCGCGCGACGGGCGGCGGGCAGCTCGACGAGAGCGCGCCGGGACGCCGGGCGTACGGACCGCGGGTCCCCTCTTCCCTCTCGAAGAGCGTCCGTCCAGCGCTCGCCGGACTCGGGGCTCGCGTCGCCGACCGCTAGGAGCGCGCGAGCTTGCCCGTCGCGGTCAGCGGGAGGTCGTCCACCAGCTCGAACGTGCGCGGGATCTTGTACGCGGGGAGGCGCGCGCGGCACCAGGCGGTCAGGGCGGCACGCGGGGGCGGGGCGGCGGGGTCGTCGGGGACGATCTCGGCAACGGCGATCTCGCCGAGGTGCGGGTGCTCGCGCGCGAGCACCCGGCTGCGGCGGACGCCGGGCATCGCGTCGAGCACGGACTCGACCTCCTCGCTGAAGAACTTCATGCCCGCCATGTTGATGCGGTTGGCGCGGCGGCCGGCCAGGTGGAGGTCGCCGTCGGCGTCGAACCAGCCCTGATCGCCGGTGCGGAAGCCGTCGGGCTCGAGCACGGCGCGCGCCGGGAGCCAGGGGTCGAGGTACGCGTCGAGCATGCCTGGGCCGCGGATGCACACCTCGCCGGTGCGCTCGGGGGACGTC
>DATAGA010000323.1:0-4668 GCA_036257215.1 Myxococcota bacterium | reverse complement strand
AGGCGCGCGAAGTGGTAGATCGCGTCCGGGTTGTCGCCGAGGATCTTCCGCGTCGGCGTGACGATGCGCACAAACTCGGGGCGCTCGGGATCGCCTTCCAGGTAGAAGTCGAGGGCGGCCGAGAACAGGTGGAGCGCGTTGCGCAGCTTCTCGACCTGGTCGATCTCGTCGGCGTCGGCCGCCTCGGGCTCGGCCGCGGTGCGGACCGCCGCGAGGAGGTCGCCGAACGCGGCGAAGCTCGCGAGCTCGTGGAGCTTCGGCATGCGGCGGGCCCCTCCGTGAGCCGGCCAGCGTAGCGCGGACCGCCGCGGCTAGTCGCGGACCGCGGGCGCAGCCCGCGGACGCGGCTGTCCGTATCCGGCGAGCAGGACGCTGCGACGCAACCTCGAGGTCGCGCTTCCAGGCCGCGGCGCGGGTCGGACGCAGCAGCGCAGCGAGCGCGACCAGCGCCCAGGTCGCCTCGAGCAGCACGAACGGCATGAAGTCGATGAGCCACGACGCCGTTCCCGCGAGCGCCGCGCCGACGAAGTTCAGCGCGTGGTAGACGCGGGCCTCCGCGGCGAGCCACCCGAACGCGTTGAGCGCGAACGCGAGGAGCAGCAGCGCCACGCCCGCCGAGCCGAGGACGTCGGGGCCGGACACGCTCACTCCTCCGCGCCGAGCCGTTCGCGCAGGAAGCGCTGCAGCTGCCAGAGCGCCTTCTCGAGGTGCGAGTAGCGGCCGGCCTCGGCGAGGCGGCTGCGCAGCCCGGTCTGGACGCCCTCGCAGGCGCCGATGTCCTGGCGGTGCACGGTGTCGGCGAACGCGCGGAACCAGGCCAGCGCGTCGCGGTGGCGGTCGTCCTCCAGCGCCGCGGCCGGGACGCAGCCATGGATGCGCAGCCGGAAGCGGTCGACGGCCACGGGCTCGAGCTGGTACCAGAGCATCGAGTCGGGCTGCAGCGAGAACAGCGTGAACGGGAACACGGCGCAGACGAGAAACTCGCCGCGCTGCGCGGGCGTGAGGCCGGGCGCCTCCGGGAAGGTGGACGGCAGCGGCGCGCCGTCGCGAGTCGGGTTGTGCAGGACGGCGTACGGTCCCTCGGCGTCGTCCGCGAAGGTGCCGCTCGCCGGGACGAAGGGCTGGAGCGTGTCGGCATGCGTGCCCATGTGGTGGTACGACTCGAGGAAGTTCTCGACGAGGACCTTCCAGTTCCAGTCGTGCTCGAAGACGAGCGGCTCCGTCGTCACGAGCTCGGCCGGCCGGTAGGGCGCAATCGCTTCCAGCAGGCCTGCGAGTCTCGGCGCGAGCGGCGCTGCGTCCGGGTCGAAGCTCGCGAACACGAAGCCGGCGACCTCCTCGACGCGGAGCGAGGGCAGACGGCAGCGCTCGCGCTCGAAGCCCTCGGTGCGCTCCATCTCCGGCGCGGCGAGCAGGCGCCCGTCGAGCGCGTAGGTCCAGCGGTGGTAGGGGCACTGGAGCGCGCGCGCCTCGCCGCGCCCCGAGACGACGGGCATCGCGCGGTGGCGGCACACTCGCGAGAGGACGCGCAGCTCGCCCTCGAGGTCGCGCAGCGCGACGAGCGGCTCGCCCAGCAGGTCGAGCGCGAGGTAGCTGCCGGGTCGGGGCAGCTGATCGGCGCGCGCGACGCACAGCCACTCCCGGCGGAACACGCGCTCGACCTCGCGCTCGTACAGCGCCGGGTCGAGGTACCAGCGGGGCGGCAGGGTCGAGGCCTTCTCGAACGGGGCGAGCACGGCCCCTCCTTTTCTATCGAACGATAGGAACGTAGCGCGCGCGGAAGGCGGCGCAAGCGTCGACTAGGTCGCGCGCGTCTCGTGGCGGTCCACCGCGATGCCGGCGGCCCGCAGGCGCGGGAGGAGGCTGTCGCCGAGCGCGAGGACGGGGGTGAGGATGCCGGCGCGGTCGGGCAGGCGGTCGCGCTCGTCGGCCAGGCAGAGCGCGGCCTCGCCGATCATCTTCGCGGTGTCGCCGTAGCCGGGGTCGCCGCCGCTCACCGAGACGACCGCGCGCGCGCCGGGCGCCGTGGCGACGAACGTGACGCAGAAGCGGTTGCGCGCGCGCTCCTCGGGGCTCGGGCCGTCGCCCGGCTGCTTCAACGAGAGCAGCAGCCGGCGCGTCGGCGGCAGCTGCGCGAGCCCGAAGAGCGCGGCCACGCCCAGCCCAGCGGCCGCGACGCCCGCCGCCGAGCCCACGCGCAGGTGATGGCCGTAGCGGAAGCGCGGCCCGTAGCGCGGATCGGCCGCGGCGGTGCGCAGCACGACCTCGCGGTCGATGCTGGGCATCGGGAGCGCCCAGCCGCCGACCTCGGCCGGAGCGCGCCCGATACGCTCGGGCAGGGCCGCGACGGTCCGGCCGGTCGGCGCGCTCGCCGAGATGCGGGCCAGCGAGCGCCGGCCGCGCGCGAGCTCGCCCGCGCGCAGGAACCCGATCGCCGAGTGCCAGGTCCCGCCGGAGACGCTGTGCCACGAGCCGCGCCAATCGGGGTGGTCGCCGCCCGACTGCACGTACGCGGCGACGTCGGCGGGCGCGCCGTCCGGCAGCTGCTCCAGGGCGTAACGGGCGCCGACGTCGGCGGGAATGCTGTCGAAGCCGCACGCGTGGACGATGCGCGCGCCGCTCGCCCGCGCCGCCGCGCCGTGGCGCTCGATCATCGCGTCGACGAACGCGCCCTCGCCGGTGAGGTCCACGTAGTCGCTGCCCGCCGCGGCGCACGCGGCGACGAGCCCTTCGCCGTAGCGCAGGTACGGTCCCACGGTCGTGAGCACGACGCGCGAGGCCTCCGCGAGCGCCGCCAGCGAGCGCGGCTCGGAGGCGTCGGCGAGGACGACCTCCGCCGACTCGGCCCCCGGCATCGCGACGGCGAGCGACCGCCGCACCGCCTCGAGCTTCGCCCGCGAGCGGCCCGCGAGGGCGAGCCGCGCCTCGCGTCCGCGCATGCGGCCGAGCAGGTACTCGGCGGCGAGGCGGCCGGTGAAGCCGGTCGCGCCGAACACGGTCACGTCGTAGCGGCGCTCGCGGGTCACTGGAGACCGTGCGCTCCTACGCGACCGAGAGGATCTCTTCGACGCCGAGCTTCAGGCAGTCGGTGAAGAGCTCGGGATCGCGCACCGCGGACGGATCCGTCGCGACGGCGAAGTGCACCTGTCCGTCGTAGCTGAAGAGCGTGACGTTGACGGCCGCCCCCGAGAGCGGGCCGAAGCCGAACATCGCCTCCACCCGCGCGCCGCTCGACCAGACCGGGAACGGCGGCCCCGGGACGTTGCTCGTCACGAAGTCGATCGACTTGAGCATCGAGCCGAACATGCCCACCGACACGCTGCGCGGCAGCCGCGCGAGGAGCGCGGCGACGTCGTCGAGCAGCCCGAGCGCGGGCTCGCGCCGCTCGCGGGCGACGAGATCGCGCAGCCGCAGCATGCGGGCGGCGGGGTGGGGGATCGAGATCGGCACGGAGAAGCGGGCCGGCGCGAACTGGTTGCCTGCGCGCTTCCCGGCCTCGCCCTCGCGCACGTTGATCGGCATCGTCATGCGCAGCTCGGAGACGGGCCGCCCGTGGTGCTCGTGGTACAACCGCAGCCCGCCCGTCACAGCGCCGACGAAGGCGTCGTTCAGCGTCCCGCCGACGGCCTTCGCCGCGCGCTTCAGGTCCTCGAGCGACAGCGCGAACGCGTCGAAGCGGACGCCGAGCGAGCGCTCGCGCATCACCGGCGAGAGCGGCTCGCTCACCGGGCGCAGCATCCGGGCCACCGACCGCGCGGCGCGGCCGGCGTCGCGCGCGGCGCCGAGCGGGTCGCGCAGGGTGCGCAGCGCGCCGGCGCCGAGGGCCCCGGCCACGCGCGTGGTGCGCTCGAGGTTCTCGCCGGCGCTGTAGCGCAGCGCCGCGAGCGTCTCGCCGAACGCGCCGCGCGCGGCGGGCTCGTCGAGGATCGAGGCGCTCTCGGCCGTGCCGGGGCGCTCGGGACGCGGCTCGGGCGAGCGCTCGACGAGGCTGCTCGTCATGCGCACGAGCCCCACGCCGTCCGACACCGCGTGGTGCAGCTTGATGAGCAGCGCCGTGCGGCCGTGCTCGAGGCCGCTGACCTGGTAGAGCTCCCAGAGCGGGCGGTCCTTGTCGAACGCCTGCATCGCGATCGGCTGCGCGAGGTCGAGGAGGTCGCGCAGCGTCCCCGTCCCGGGGACGCTCACCCGGCGCACGTGGTAGCGCGGGTCGAAGAGCGGGTCGCGCTCCCAGCGCGGCGGCGCGGCGGAGAGCGCGTCGAGCACCACCCGCTGGCGCAGCCGGGGGATGCGCTCGATCGAGCGGGCCAGCACGCGCTCGAAGCGGCCGGGATCCGGCGCCCCCTCGAGCAGCATCACCGAGACGATCGTGGAGCGCAGCATCGGGTCGAGCTCGTTGCTCCAGAGCAGCGCGTCGCTCGGGCTCATGCGATCGGCGTAGCGGACGGAATCGCTCATGGCGCCTCCGGGTCCTAGCCCGCGCGTTCGAGGACGTAGTCGCCCGCGTCGTCCACCCGCAGCGTCCAGCCCGGGTAGACCACGAGCGTCGTGAAGGTCTCCTCCACGATGGCGGGGCTCCGCACGAGGTCGCCGGGGCGGAGCGCCGGCCCGCGGTGGACCGCCGTCTCCTTGAAGCCGTCGCCGAGGTTCGCGCGCCGCGTGCGCGCCGGC
>DATAGA010000321.1:0-19292 GCA_036257215.1 Myxococcota bacterium | reverse complement strand
AAGATCATCGGCATCGACCTCGGCACCACGAACTCCGTCGTGGCCGTGATGGAGGGCGGCCAGCCGGTCGTCATCACGAACGAGGAAGGCGGGCGCACGACGCCCTCGGTGGTCGCCTTCACGGACGACGGCGAGCGCCCGGTCGGCGCGATCGCGAAGCGTCAGGCGGTCACGAACCCGACGCGCACCGTGTACTCGATCAAGCGCTTCATGGGGCGGCGCCTCTCCGAGGTGCCCGAGGAGATCAAGCTCGTGCCCTACAAGGTGGCCGAGGGCAAGGACGGCATGGCGTCGATCGAGATCGACGCCAAGCGCTACACGCCGCCCGAGATCTCGGCCATGATCCTCCAGAAGCTCAAGGGCGCGGCCGAGGCCTACCTCGGCGGCGAGGTGAGCGGGGCGGTCATCACCGTCCCGGCGTACTTCAACGACGCGCAGCGCCAGGCCACGAAGGACGCCGGCAAGATCGCCGGCCTCGACGTGAAGCGCATCATCAACGAGCCCACGGCGGCGGCGCTCGCGTACGGCCTCGACAAGAAGAAGGACGAGAAGATCGCCGTCTACGACTTCGGCGGCGGCACGTTCGACATCTCGATCCTCGAGGTGGGCGAGAACGTGGTGGAGGTGAAGGCCACGAACGGCGACACCCACCTCGGCGGCGACAACCTCGACCAGCGCGTGATCGACTGGCTCGTGGCCGAGTTCAAGAAGGACCAGGGCGTCGACCTGACGCGCGACCCGATGGCGATGCAGCGCCTGCGCGAGGCCGCGGAGAAGGCCAAGATCGAGCTGTCCTCGTCGCAGAGCACGGACGTGAACCTGCCCTACGTGACGGCGGACCAGTCCGGCCCGAAGCACCTGAACCTCAAGCTCTCCCGCTCGAAGTTCGAGCAGCTGGTGGCAGACCTCGTCGAGCGGACGCTCGAGCCCTGCCGCAAGGCGCTGGCCGACGCAGGCATGCGGCCCGCGGAGATCGACGAGGTCGTGCTCGTCGGCGGCTCGACGCGCATCCCGCTCGTCCAGCAGAAGGTGAAGGAGCTGTTCGGCAAGGAGCCGAACAAGAGCGTGAACCCGGACGAGGTCGTGGCCGTCGGCGCCGCGATCCAGGGCGGCGTCCTCGCGGGCGACGTGAAGGACGTCCTGCTGCTCGACGTGACCCCGCTCTCGCTCGGGATCGAGACGCTCGGCGGCGTCATGACGAAGCTGATCGAGCGCAACACCACGATCCCGACCAAGCGCAGCCAGGTGTTCTCGACCGCGGCGGACAACCAGCCGCAAGTGGAGATCCGCGTGCTCCAGGGCGAGCGCGACATGGCGGCGGACAACCGCGAGATCGGCAAGTTCATCCTGGACGGGCTGCCCCCGGCGCCGCGCGGCGTGCCGCAGATCGAGGTGACGTTCGACATCGACGCGAACGGCATCCTCTCGGTCGGCGCCAAGGACAACGCCACCGGCAAGGAGCAGTCGATCCGCATCGAGGGCTCCGGCGGGCTCTCGAAGGGCGAGATCGAGCGCATGGTCCGCGATGCCGAGTCCCACGCGAGCGAGGACCGCTCGCGCCGGGAGCGGATCGAGAAGCGCAACCAGCTCGACAACCTGATCTACGCCGCGGAGAAGTCGCTGCGCGACGCGGGCGACAAGGTCCCGCAGGCCGAGCGCGAGAGCCTCGAAGGGGTGCTCGCGGAGGCCCGCAAGGACCTCGAGAGCGACGACCCGGCGCGGATCGACGCCGCGCGCCAGCGGGTCGAGCAGGCGAGCCACCGCCTCGCCGAGCTGCTCTACAAGGCCCAGGGCGCGGGCGGCGAGGGGGGCCAGGGCGCACAGGGCGGCGGGACGACCGGCGAAGGCCCCGGCGGCGCGAAGCGCGACGACGTGATCGACGCCGAGTTCACGGAGGAGAAGGGGGGTCCGAACTGACCCTCCGGCCGGTAGGCTAGAGATCCGTTGGAACGACCTCCCAGGGACCCCAGCGCCGAGCTGTTCGGCGAGCTCTCCGAGTGGGCGCCCGGCGATCGCTGGCGCCCCGCGCTCGACGTGTTCGAGACCGAGAAGTCGGTCGTCGTTCGCGTCGAGCTCGGGGGCGTGCGCAGCCAGGACGTGAAGGTCACGGTCGACGGCGACACGCTGCGGATCACGGGCGCGCGCTACGCGCCGCGGACGAGCGCGGACATCGTGCGGCTGCACCGGATGGAGGTGGCCTTCGGCCGCTTCGAGCGCACGGTGCGGATCGCGATCCCGTTCGACCGCGAGCGCGTGCACGCGCATCTCGAAGACGGCTTTCTGACGGTCGAGCTCCCGAAGCGCGAGTCGGTCCGGCGACGGATCGAGGTGGGCGAGCCGTGAGCCGCTCCGGACGAGACATGGAAGAGGAAGAGACCCGAGACATCGAGCCCCGCGAGGAGCCGCGCTCCGAGGGCGGTGAGCAGGTCGCCGTCGGGATCGGTGCGGGCGAGGAGCGGGAGGCCCCGGAGCTTCCGGCGGAGCTGCCCGTGCTCCCGCTGAAGAACACCGTGCTGTTCCCGTTCTTGCTCTCGCCGCTGCTCGTCAACACCGAGCGCTCGAAGCGCGTGATCGACGCGGTGCTGGTCTCGCCCGAGCGGCTGATGCTCGCGGTGGCCGTGCGCGGCGACGTCGAGGGCAGCCCGGGCGCGGACGACGTCTACCGCGTCGGGACGGTGCTGCGCATCGCGAAGATGCTCAAGTTCCCGGACGACTCGTACCGGCTCGTCGTCCAGGGCGTGACGCGCGCGCAGATCGACTCCTTCGTGCACGAGGAGCCCTACCTGCGGGCCCGCGTGCGCCCGCTCCCCGACGGCGGCGACCCGGCCTCGGTCGAGGCGGCCGCGCTCTCGCGCAACGTGCGCGACCAGTTCGTGAGCCTCGTGGCCGAGAGCCCGCGGCTCTCCGACGAGCTCCAGGTCCTCGCGCAGAACCTCGAAGAGCCGTCCCGGCTCGCCGACCTCGCGGCCTCGAACCTCGAGCTCGACGTCGAGAGCCGCCAGCGCCTGCTCGAGGAGACGGACGTCGTCGCGCGCCTGCGGCGCGTGCTCGACGAGGTGCGGCGCGCGCGCGAGGCGCTCCAGGTCGAGAGCGAGATCCGGGACAAGGTCCAGAGCGAGATGGGCAAGACGCAGCGCGACTACATGCTGCGTCAGCAGCTCGACCAGATCCGGCGCGAGCTCGGCGAGGCCGAGGAGCCCGAGGCCGAGACCGACAAGCTGCGCGAGCGCATCGAGGCCGCGGGTCTGCCGGAGGAGGCCCACAAGCAGGCGATGCGGGAGCTCGACCGGCTCGCGCAGATGCCGCCGGCCGCCGCCGAGCACTCGGTCATCCGCACCTACCTCGAGTGGATGGCGGACCTCCCGTGGAGCAAGCTCAGCGAGGACGACCTCGACGTCCGCCGGGCCCGCGCGGTCCTCGACGAGGACCACTGGGACCTCGACAAGGTGAAGGACCGGATCGTCGAGTACATCGCCGTGCTCTCGCTCAAGCGCGACCTGCGCGGCCCGATCCTGTGCCTCACCGGCCCGCCCGGCACCGGCAAGACCTCGCTCGGCCGCTCGATCGCGCGCGCGCTCGGCCGCAAGTTCGTGCGCATCTCGCTCGGTGGCGTGCGCGACGAGGCCGAGATCCGCGGCCACCGGCGCACGTACGTGGGCGCGCTGCCGGGGCGCATCATCCAGGGCCTGCGCCGCGCCGGAACGCGCAACCCCGTCGTCCTCCTCGACGAGGTCGACAAGGTGGGCGCCGACTACCGCGGCGACCCGTCGTCGGCGCTGCTCGAGGTGCTCGACCCCGAGCAGAACTCGACCTTCAGCGACCACTACCTCGAGGTCTCGTTCGACCTCTCGCAGGTGCTGTTCCTCGCGACGGCGAACGTGATGGACACCGTGCCGCCGCCGCTGCGCGACCGCATGGAGGTGCTCGAGCTCCCCGGCTACACCGAGGAGGACAAGGTCGAGATCGCGCGCAAGTTCCTGCTGCCGCGCCAGCGCGAGGCGAACGGCGTGGCGGACGTGCCGCTCGAGATCCCGGACGACACGGTCCGGGCGGTGATCCGCAGCTACACGCGCGAGGCGGGCGTGCGCAACCTCGAGCGCGAGCTCGGGGCGCTGTGCCGCAAGACCGCGCTGCGCGTGGCGGAGGGGCGCGTGGAAGGCGCGATCCGGATCGAGCCGGACGCGCTGCCCGACCTGCTCGGGCCGGTGCGCTTCGAGCCCGAGCTGGCCGAGCGCGCCGGGAGCCCGGGCGTCGCGGTCGGGCTGGCCTGGACGCCGGCCGGCGGCGACATCCTGTTCATCGAGTCGACCCGGATGCCCGGCAAGGGCCAGCTGCGCCTCACCGGCTCGCTCGGCGACGTCATGCGCGAGTCGGCGGAGGCCGCGCGCACCTGGCTGCGCGCGCGCGCGGAGGCGCTCGGGATCGACCGCGAGCTGCTCGAGCGCTCGGACCTGCACCTCCACGTGCCGGCAGGTGCGGTGCCCAAGGACGGGCCGTCGGCCGGAGTCGCGATGGTGACGTCGCTGGCGTCGCTCCTCACCGGACGCACGGCGCCCCCGGACGTCGCGATGACCGGCGAGATCACGCTGCGCGGAAAGGTGCTACCGGTAGGCGGCATCAAGGAGAAGCTCCTCGCCGCCAAGCGGGCGGGCATCCGGCGCGTGCTCCTGCCCGAGCAGAATCGGCGGGACGTCGTCGAGATCCCCGCGGAGCTCCTGAAGGGTCTGGAGCTCGACTATGTCGGTACCGTCGACGACGTCCTGGGGCGCGCGCTCCTGCCGGCGGCGTAGCGGCCGCGTACCGGCGGCCGTCCTCGCGGCCGCGCTCGCCGCGGCCGGCTGCGTGAGCCGTTCCGCCCACCGGCAGGAGGTGGAGGCGCTGCGCGCGGAGGTCGCGCGGCTCGACGAGGAGAGCCGGGCGAACGCGCGCTCCGTCGACGCGCTCGAGCGAGAGCGCGACGGGTTGCTCGAGGAGATCGAGGGGCTGCGCGACGCGCGCGAGAGCCTCGGCGCCGAGCTCGAGGCCCGCAGCGCGAAGCTGCGCGACATGCGCGTCGGCTACGACGCTCTCGTGAAGGACCTCGAGGAGGACGTCGCGGCCGGGCAGCTGCGCATCGAGCAGCTGACCGAGGGCCTCTCGTTCCGGCTGCCGCAGGACGTGCTGTTCCCGCCCGGCTCGGCGGTGCTCGAGCCGAAGGGGCGCCGCGCCGTCGCCGACATCGCCGCGCGCATCAAGGACCGCGAGGGCCGCGTCGAGGTGCAGGGCCACACCGACGACCGCGCGATCCGCGGCGCGCTGGCGCAGCGCTACCCGACGAACTGGGAGCTCGCCGGCGCGCGCGCGGCGAGCGTCGTGCGGGTGCTCGAGGAGTCGGGCGTCGGGGCGGAGCGCCTGGCGGCGGTGTCGTTCGGGCCGACGCGCCCGCTCGCGAGCAACGACACGCCCGAGGGTCGCGCGCAGAACCGGCGCATCGAGGTGCGCGTCCTGCCGACGCCGGCCTCGCCGCTCCGCGGCGCGGAGCCCGAAGGCGAGCCGGCGTCCGTCGAGGCGGGTCCGCCCGCGCAGGGCGCCGAGGGCGCTGCGGCGGCCGAGGCTCCGATCGAGCCGTTGGCAGCCGAGGACGGCGCCGGCGCAGCGGACGCGCGCAAGGCCGCCGAGGCTCGCGAGGCTGCGGAGGACCGCGCGACCGACGCCGACGGCACACCGGGCGACGGGCCGGCCGCGGCCCGCGTCTCGCCCGAACCGGAGGCCGCTGCGGAGCCCGCGCCCGCGCAAGCGCCGGACGCGCGCGGCGCCGACGAGCCCGCGCTCGAGCGCGGCGATTCGCCGTCCGCCGCAGAGCCCTACACCCCGCCGTCGGAGTGACGCCGGCCGGCCGGCGCGCGCTCCTCGAGCGCTGCTTCGCGGCGGCGCTCGCGCGGGTCGATGCGCAGGCCGCCGTGCGACGCGCGCTGGCGCGCGACGGCGGCGTCCTGCGGATCGCGGGCGAGGCGGTGCCCGCGGACGCGCGCATCCACGTCGTCGCCGCAGGGAAGGCCGCGGCGGCCATGGCGCGCGCGTTCGAGGACGTGGCGGGCGACCTCGTCGCGGGCGGCGTCGCGGTGACGCGCGACGGCGGCGAGCTGCCCCTGCGCTGCCTCGAGCTGCGCAGTGCGTCGCATCCCGTGCCCGACGCGCGCTCCGCGGCCGCGGGCGCCGCGGTCCTTGCGGCTGCTGCGGCGGCCGCTCCGGGCGACTGGCTCGTCGTCCTCCTCTCGGGCGGGGCGTCGGCGCTGCTCGCCCACCCGCTCGCAGGGCTCGGCGCGGCGGACCTCCGCGCCACGACCGCTGCACTGCTCGCGTCCGGCGCGCCGATCGAGGAGCTGAACGCCGTGCGCAAGCACGTCGCCGCCGTGACGGGCGGCCGCCTCGCGCAGGCGACACGGGCAGCGCGCGTCGCCGTGCTCGCGCTCTCGGACGTCCTCGGCGACGACCCCGCGGTGATCGCGTCCGGGCCCTGCAGCGCGGATCCGACGACGTACGCCGACTCGCTCGCGATCCTCGCGCGGCGCGGGGTCGGGGCGCGCGTGCCCGCCGCGGTGGTCGCCCACCTCGAGGCCGGTGCGCGCGGCGAGCGCGCCGAGAGCGCCAAGCCGGGCGACCCTGCGCTCGCGCGCGTCTCCTACCGCGTGCTCGCGTCGAACCGCGACGCGCTCGCCGGCGCGAACGCCGCCGCGCGTGACGCGGGCGCCGCCGCCCTCGTCGTCACCGATGCGCTGCGCGGCGAGGCGCGGCTCGCGGGCGTGCGCCTGGCCGCCCTCGCCCGCGCCGCACGGCCGGCGCGGCCCACGCTGCTCGCGGCCGGGGGCGAGACGACCGTCACCGTGCGCGGCGCGGGCCTCGGCGGTCGCTGCCAGGAGCTCGCGCTCGCGGCGGCGGGGCGGCTCGCCGGGCTCGAGAACGCGACCCTGCTCGCCGCGGGCACCGACGGCAGCGACGGCCCGACGGACGCGGCCGGCGCTTTCGCAGACGGCGGCACACTCGCACGGGCGCGGCTCGACCCCGAGCGCGCGCTCGCGGAGAACGACAGCCACCGCTTCCTCGCGGCGGCGGGCGATCTCTTCCGCACCGGGCCGACGCGCACGAACGCGCTCGACCTCGCGCTGCTCCTCGTCGGCCCCTGACGGGGCGCGCGGGGCGCGCGCGAGCTAGTTCTGGTCGGGGTAGCGCCTGTTGAGCTCTTCCTCGCTCAGCGTCACGTCGATCTTGCGGGCGAAGTAGCCGGACGGGTTCTCCGGATCGGGGAGCCAGTACACGTTCACGCGCTTGCCTTCTGCGATGTCGCCGAGCTCGCCCTTCACGCCGTTGATGGCGACGGAGGTGCGCTTCAGGACGCTGCCCTCGGGCACCACGCGGAAGGTCACCTCCTCGTTCTTCTTCAGCTTCGCCTGGTTCGGACCCTTGCTCTTGTCGACCTTCACCTTCACGGTCTTCGCCGCCGGGTCGAAGGCCATCCACTTGGCCTCGGTCTGCGTCGTCTTTTCGGCGCCCTGCGCGAAGGCGGCGGGGCCGAGTGCGAGCACGGCGAGCGAACAGGCGAGGGCGGCGGCGAGGCGGAGGAAACGTTGAGTGGGGGACATCGGGCGCTCTCCTTCTTCTTGCACAGGGGAAGCCGGCCGCGCGGCGCGCCGCGGCTCCCGGAACGGGCTCCAGACAGGCTACACGCTCGCCGGGGCGGACGGAAAGGGCCGCCCGCCCGCAGCGCTCGGCCTCATCGCGTTGGACGCCGCGAGGCCCCGGGATATTCTCCGCCCCTCGCGGAGGGGCGTGCGATGCCCTGCAGCGCAGACGAGTTCCGTGCGGCGCTCGCGCGCTGGCCGAGCGGCGTGGCGATCGTCACGGCCGCCGCCGGCGACCGCGTGCACGGGATGACGGTCTCCGCGTTCGCGAGCGTGTCGCTCTCGCCCCCGCTCGTGCTCGTGTGCGCCGACAAGACGTCCAACACGCTCGAGCTGCTCGAGGCCGGGCGCGTCTTCGCGGTCAACGTCCTGGCCGCGGATCAACAGGCGCTCTCCGTCCGGTTCGCTTCGAAGAAGGACGAGCACCTGCGCTTCCAGGGCGTGGCATGGCGCCGCGGCGCGACGGGCGCGCCGCTGATCGAGGGCACGGTCGCCTCGCTCGACTGCCGCGTGGTCGCCGCCCACGACGCCGGCGACCACGTGATCTACGTCGGGCAGGTGGAGGCGGCGGAGGTGCGTGGCGGCGAGCCGCTCGTCTACCACGCCGGGCTCTACCGGGGCCTCGCGGCGGACGGGCCCCTGTGACGCCGCTGCGCCTGCGCGTCTGGTCCGACTACCTGTGCCCGTGGTGCTACAACGCCTCGGTTCGGCTCGCGCGCCTCGAAGAGGAGCTCGGCCCGGCGCTCGAGATCGAGTGGCGCGCGTACCTGCTGCGGCCGACGCCGCGCGCGCCGGGCGACCCCGCCGAAGACCTGCGTCGCTTCGTGCGGTACACGCAGTCGTGGCTGCGCCCCGCGTCCGAGCCCGACGGCGGCCGCTTCCGCGTCTGGGAGACGACCGAGGGGCCGCCCTCGCACAGCGTCCCCGCGCACGTCGCGGCGAAGGCCGCGCAGGCGGTCGGACCGGACGCGTTCCGCCGGCTCCATGCGCGCCTGCTCGAGGCGTACTTCGCGGAGAACCGCGACGTGTCGCGCCGCGAGGTGCTCCGCGCGCTCTGGGACGAGGTCGGGCTTCCGGCGGATGCGTTCGAACGCGCCTCGGACCCGGCGCTCGAGCGAGTGGTGCGCGCGGAGCACGAGGAAGCGCTCGAGCTCGGCGTGACCGGCGTCCCAGCCGCGCAGCTCGCCGGCATGGACGCGGCGCTCGTCGGCGCGCTGCCGCTCGAGACCTACCGGCGCTGGCTGCGGCGGCGACTCGACGAGGAGGCGGCGGCTGCCGGCTGAGCGCGCCGCCGCGCCCGCGGATCCGACGCGCCGCTTCCGCCTCGACGGGAAGGTCGCCGTCGTGACGGGCGCTTCGTCGGGCATGGGCGTCGCCTTCGCGCGCAGTCTCGCCGCGGCCGGCGCGGCGGTCGTCGTGGCGGCGCGCCGCGCGGAGCGGCTAGAGGCGCTCGCCCGGTCGCTCGTCGAGCAGGGCGCGCGCGCGCGGGCCGTCCCGTGCGACGTCGCGCGGGAGGCCGACGTGGACGCGCTCGTGGCCGCGACGCTCGGTGCGTTCGGCCGCGTCGACGTGCTCGTCAACAACGCCGGCGTGACGCAGGTCGTCCCGGCGGAGGCGCAGGCGCTCGCCGACTGGCGCGCCCAGATCGACGTCAACCTGACCGGCGTCTTCCTGTGCGCCCAGCGCTTCGGCCGCGTGATGCTCGAGGCCGGGCGCGGAAACGTCGTCAACGTCGCCTCGATGCTCGGGCTCGTCGGCAGCGGGCAGGTGCGTCAGGCCGCCTACGCGGCGGCGAAGGGCGGCGTCGTCAACCTGACCCGCGAGCTCGGCGCGCAGTGGGCGCGCCGCGGCGTGCGCGTGAACGCGCTCGCGCCGGGCTGGTTCCCGACGGAGATGACCGAGGAGATGTTCGGCGACGAAGGCGCGCTGAGCTGGATGCGCAGCCGCACGCCCATGGGCCGCGCGGGCGCGCTCGAGGAGCTCGAGGGCCCGCTCCTCTTTCTCGCCTCCGACGCGTCGAGCTTCGTCACCGGCGCGACGCTCACGGTCGACGGCGGCTGGACGGCCATCTGACGTGGCGCTGCGCGCGGGCGCCGCGAAGGGCTCGGATCCCCTCGCTCGCGAGAGGATGGTGCGGCAGAGAGGATTCGAACCTCCACGGGCTTGCGCCCGCCAGCCCCTCAAGCTGGTGCGTCTGCCAGTTCCGCCACTGCCGCACGCGGGAGGACGCAATGTAACGGAGCGACCCCGCCCGGGGTAGCCGACGGCGCGGGCGCGGCGGCTACGGCGACTTCGCGGGCGGCGGCGCGGGCGCGTCGGGCTGCGCGGCCTTGCCCGCGGGCGCCTCGGGCTGCGCGTCGGCGGGCGGGGCCTCGGGCGCGCTCGGCGCGGGCACCTGCTCGAAGCCGCCGCCCTCGGGCTGCGCGGGCGCGCCGGCCTCGGGCTCGGCGAAGGGCGACGTCGGCTCGCCGGCGGCGGGCGCGTCGTCCTCGAGCAGCGTCGAGCGCGCGCCCTCCTGCGCGAAGTAGGCGAGCGAGAGGCTCGTCAGCATGAAGACGACCGCAGCACCCGTCGTGAGGCGCGTCAGGAAGTTGCCCGCGCCGCGGCTGCCGAAGAGCGTCGCGCCCGAGCCGGAGCCGAACACCGCGCCGATGTCGGCGCCCTTTCCGCGCTGGAGCAGCACGACGACGATCAGGAAGACACACACGAGAACGTGTACGACGGTGAGGAAGAGGCTCATGCGGTTCCCTTGCGCTCGAAGCGCACGATGCGGGCGAAGCTCTCCGGCTCGAGGCTCGCGCCGCCGACGAGCGCGCCGTCGATGTCCGGCTGCGCCATCAGCTCGGCCGCGTTCTCGGGCTTGACCGAGCCCCCGTACTGGATGCGGATCGCGTCCGCGGCGGCGCCGTAGCGAGCGCGCAGCCGGGCGCGGATGTGACCGTGAACCTCCTGCGCCATGATCGGCGTCGCGGTCTTGCCCGTGCCGATCGCCCAGATCGGCTCGTAGGCGAGGACCAGCTCCGCCGCGCGCTCGGCCGGGAGCCCTTCGAGGCTCTCGCGCAGCTGGGCGTCGATCACGGACTCGGTGCGGCCGGCCTCGCGTTCCTCGAGGCTCTCGCCCACGCAGAGGATCGGGCGCAGGCCCTCGCGCAGGAGCGCCGCGGCCTTCTTCGCGACGAATGCACTCGTCTCGCCGAAGAGCGTGCGCCGCTCGCTGTGCCCGACGATGCAGTAGCTGCAGCCGAGCTCGCGCAGCATGCCGGCCGCGACCTCCCCGGTGTAGGCGCCGTGGGTCTCGGGGTGGACGTTCTGTGCGCCGAGCGCGATTCGCGTGCCGGCGAGCGCCGGCCCGACCGCCGCGAGCGCGGTGAAGGGCGGGGCGATCACGACCTCGACCACCGAGGTGGCGTCGGCGACGAGCGGCGCGAACGCGGCCGCGACGGCGCGCGCCTCGGCGCTCGTCTTGTGCATCTTCCAGTTCGCCGCGAGGATCGGCCGCCGCACTCAGCGTCCCTCGAGGGCGACGACGCCCGGCAGCTGCAGCCCCTGCACGTACTCGAGCGAGGCGCCCCCGCCCGTCGAGAGGTGGCCGATCCGGTCGGCGACGCCGACCTTGGCGACGGCGGCGAGCGAGTCGCCGCCGCCGACGATCGAGCGTGCCTTGGACTCGGCGACGGCGCGGGCGACGGCCTCGGTGCCCTTCGCGAAGGCGTCGATCTCGAAGACGCCCATCGGGCCGTTCCAGAAGATCGTCTTCGCGCGCCGCGCCTCCTCGGCGTAGAGCGCCGCCGTGCGCGGCCCGACGTCGAGCCCCATCCAGCCGTCGGGGATGCGCTCGACCACCCGCGTCGGCGCCCCTTCTTCCATGCGCTGCGCGACGACGTGGTCCATCGGGAGGAGCAGCTCGTGCCCCGCGGCCTGCGCGGCCGCCGCGACGCGCTCGGCGTCGGCCAGACGGTCCTCTTCGACGAGCGAGGCGCCGGTGGGCTCGCCGCGGGCGCGCAGGAACGTGTACGCCATCGCGCCGCCGATCGCGAGGACGTCCGCGTGCGGCGCGAGCGCCTCGAGCACCGCGAGCTTGTCGGACACCTTGGCGCCGCCGAGCAGGCACAAGAGCGGCCGCTCCGGCTCGCGCACGACGCGGAGGTGCTCGAGCTCGGAGAGCAGGAGCTCGCCGCCGGCCCGCCGCGGGACGAGCGGGACGACGCCCGCGGTCGTCGCGTGGGCGCGGTGCGCGGTGCCGAACGCGTCGTTCACGTACGCGTCGGCGAGGTCGGCGAGGCGGCGCGAGAGCTCGGGGTCGTTCTTCGTCTCGCCCGGCTCGAAGCGCACGTTCTCGAGCAGGAGCAGCTCCCCGTCGCGGAGCGCGGCGACGGCCGCCCCCGCCTCGGGACCGACCACCTGCGGGCTGAAGCGCACCTCGCGGCCGAGCAGCTCGCCGAGCCGCGTGGCGACGGGGCGCAGGGAGAGCGCCGGATCGGGGCCCCCCTTCGGGCGCCCGAGGTGCGACGCGACCACCACGCGGGCGCCCGCGGCCAGCAGGCGCCGCAGCGTCGGGAGCGACGCGCGGATGCGGGTGTCGTCCCGGATGCGCCCGTCCTTCAGCGGCACGTTCAGGTCCGCGCGCACGAGCACCCGAGCGCCGCGCACGCCGCCCGGCGCGCGCAGCAGGTCCTCCAGCGTAGGGATCGGCACGGGGACCGGCGGCTAGCGGCCCATGCGCAGCACGAGGTCCGCGCAGCGGCTCGCGTAGCCCATCTCGTTGTCGTACCAGGCGAGGACCTTGGCGAACGTCCCGTCCATCACCTTGGTGCTCGGCGCGTCGAAGATGGACGAGTGCGTATTGCCCGTGAAGTCGACCGACACGAGCGGCTCGTCGCAGTACTCGAGGATGCCCTTGAGCGGGCCCGCGGCGGCCTCCTTCACGGCGGCGTTGAGCGTGGCCTCGTCGGTCTTCGTCTTGAGCTCGACCGAGAGGTCCACCGCGGAGACGTCGGGCGTCGGGACGCGCATCGCGTAGCCGTCGAGCTTGCCCTTGAGCTCGGGCAGCACGAGCCCGATCGCTCGAGCGGCCCCCGTGCTGGTCGGGATCATGGAGAGCGCGCCCGCGCGCGCCCGCCGCAGGTCCTTGTGGGGCGCGTCGACGAGGCCCTGGTCCGCGGTGTACGCGTGGATCGTGACCATGAGCCCGCGCGCGATGCCGAAGCGCTGGTGCAGCACCTTCGCGACGGGCGCCAGGCAGTTGGTCGTGCACGAGGCGTTCGACACGACCCGGTGCTTCGCGGGGTCGTAGGCGTCGTCGTTCACGCCGAGGACGAGCGTCACGTCGGCGTCGTCCGCCGGCGCGCTGATGATGACGCGCTCCGCGCCGGCCTCGAGGTGCTTCGCGGCGGCGTCGCGCTTGGTGAAGATGCCGGTCGACTCCACCACCACCTTCGCGCCGAGGCTCTTCCACGGGAGCTTCGCCGGCTCGCGCTCGGCGCTGACCGGGATGCGCTTGCCGTCGACCACCACGGCGTCCTTCTCGGCCCGGACGTCGCCCGGGTAGCGCCCGTGCACCGAATCCCACTTCAGCAGGTGGGCGAGCGTGGAGGCGGGGAAGAGGTCGTTGATCCCGACGACGTCGATGTCCTTGCCGCGCATGCCGCGGAACGCGAGGCGCCCGATGCGCCCGAACCCGTTGATGCCGACCTTGACCGCCATGCGTTCTCCCCTGCGCGAGAGCGCGCAATGTAGCGGGCGCGCGGCGGCGCAGCGAGGCGCGCTAAGGCGCGCGCGGGGGACGCCCGAGTATTCTCTCGAGTGTTGCCCTGGGGGGAGACGTGGGCGGCGGGATGACACGGCAGCGTTCCGGCTCCGGGATCGGCTGGATCGCGCTCGGCGTCGCGCTCGCTGCGGCGCTGTTCGTCGGCGGACGCCTGCTCGCGCGCCGTCCCGAGGCGAGCGGCGGGGCGCCCGCGACGAGCGGACGGCTCGAGGTCGCGGGGCTCCCGGCCCCGCTCGAGATCCTGCGCGACCGCGGCGGCGTGCCGCACGTGCGCGCGGCGAGCGAGCGCGACGCGTACTTCGGGCTCGGGCTCGCCCACGCGCAGGACCGGCCGGCGCAGCTCGGCTGGCTGCGCCGCGCGGCGCGCGGGCGCCTGGCGGAGGTGGAAGGGTCGGACGCGCTCGCGCTCGACCGCGAGGCGCGCGTGCTCGGCTTCTTCGCGCTCGGCGCGCGCGACGCGGAGCAGCTCGGCGCGCGGCCGCGCGAGCTGCTCGAAGCCTACGCGGCCGGGGTCGAGAGCGGGCTCGCCGCCTGGCGGCGCGCCGGCGCACCGGCCGCGCTCGCCGCGGTCGACCTCGCCGACGAGCCGTGGCGTCCGGCGGACTCGCTCGCGATCGCGAAGCTCTCGGCGTTCGAGCTCGGCGGCACGCTCGCGGAGGGGCTCGTCCTCTCCGACGTGATCCAGCGCTTCGGCGGCTTCGAGGCGGCGTTCTTCTTCCCGTCCGCCACGGGCCTGCCCACGTTCCCTGCGCCGGGTCAGCCGCCCGAGGGCGCCGGGGCGACCGCGCAGCGCGGCGACGAGGACCGCGGCGCGGACGACCTCGGCGCGCCGCGCGCGCGCGACACGGGCGCGCGTCCGGGCGAGTCGCTCGCCCTGCGCCGGCGCCTCGGGCTCCACGGCGCGAGCGTCGGGAGCGCCGCGTGGGTCGTCGGCGGGCAGCACACCCGCAGCGGCCGCCCGCTCGTCGCCGGCGACGTCCACGCCGAGCCCACGGTGCCGGGCTCGCTCTACCTCGCGCACCTCGCCGGCGGCGCGCTCGACGTCGCGGGCGCCGGCCCGCCCGGTGTCCCCATCTTCTGGTCGGGCTTCACGCCGCGGGTCGCGTGGGCGTCGGCGTACGCGGCCGCCGTCGTCTCCGACCTCTACGTCGAGAGCGTCACGACGCGGGCGCCGCCGCGCTACCACGACGGCGACGGCTGGCGGCCGCTCGCCGAGCGCGTCGAGGAGATCGCCGTGCGCGGCGGCGGCAGCGAGCGGCTCGTCGTGCACGCGACGCGCCACGGCCCGCTCGTGAACGCGCTGCTCGAGCCCGACCGCCCACCGCTCGCGCTGCGCTGGCCCGGCGGCGAGGGCGGCGCGGGGATCGAGGCGTTCTTCGACGTCGCGCTCGCGCGCGACGCCGCGGCGCTGCGCGACGCGCTCGCTCTGCACGTCGAGCCCGTGCTCGCGGTCGCGTACGCGGACGCGGGCGGGGCGGCCGGCGTGCAGACGGCGGGGTTCGTGCCCGAGCGCGGGCTGCCGACGAGCCTGCTCCCCGTGCCCGCGCGCGATCCCGACTACGACTGGAGGGGACGCCTGCCGCTCGCGCGGCTGCCCGCGCGCGCGCTCGCGGCCGGGGAAGGCGCCGCCGTCGCCGCGGACGGAGCGCTGCCCGGCGGCGGGGGCATCGAGTGGCTCTGGCGCTCGGGCGAGCGCAGCGCGCGGCTCGACGCGCTCCTGGCCGAGGCGCGCGCGAAGGGCCCGCTCGACCTGCGCACCGCGGTCGAGCTCCAGCGCGACCTGCGCTCCGAGCGGGCGGGCGCCGTGATCGAGCGCGCGCTCGCGCTCGTCGGCCCGGGCGTGCTCGCTCCGCCCGAGCGCGAGGTGATCGCGTTGCTCGGAGGCTGGGACCGCGCGAGCGACGGGGCGAGCCGCGGCGCCGCGGCCTACCACGCGTTCGAGGACCGGCTGCTGCGCGAGCTGCTCGAGGAGCCGGTCGGCAAGGACCTGCTCGCCCGCTACGTCGGGCTCGGTCGCGTGCGCGCGACCGACCTCGTGCACGCGCTGCTCGTCGCGGCCGAAGCGGGCGGTGCGCCGTTCGCGGACCCGGAGCGCGTCGCGGCTGCCGTGCGCCGCAGCCTGCGCGGCGCGTGGCTCGCGCTCTCCGCGACGCTCGGCACGAACCGCGAGAAGTGGACCTGGGCGCGGCTCCATCCTCTGCGCTTCCGCCCGCTCCTCGCGGGCGACGCTGCGCTCGGTCCCTTCTACTACGCAGGCGACGCCGCCAGCGTCCAGCTGGCCGACCGCCGCCCGCTCGAGCCGTTCGGCGTGAGCGCCGCCGCCATCTACCGGTTCGCCATCGACGCGGCGGCGCTCGACGAGGCGCTCGTCAGCTACGCCCCCGGTCAGTCGGAGCACGCGGGCCACCCGCACCGCGACGACGCGCTCGAGCGCTGGCGCGTCGGGCGGCCGGGCCTCCTCGCGACGAGCCGCCTGGTGGTCGAGGAGCTCGCGGCCGAGCGGCTGGAGCTCGTCCCCGCGCCGTGACGCTGCTGTACGCCGAGGTGCCGCGCTTCTACGCCGAGCTCGAGCGCGAAGCGGACCCGGCGCTGGGGTCCCGCCCGGTGATCGTCGGCGGCGACCCGCGCAAGCGCGGGCTGGTGCAGTCGGCGACGGAGGACGCGCTCGCGCAGGGGGTCGCGATCGGGATGCCGGTGCTCGAGGCGCTCGAGCGCTGCCCGGGCGCGCGGCTGCGGCGCACGAACATGCGCGCCTACCGGGAGCGGGCCGCGCGGCTGCGCGCCGTGTTCCGGCGCGCGAGCCCGCGCATCGAGCCGGCGGGGCTCGAGGCGGCGTTCCTCGACGCGAGCGGCGCCGACGAGCCGCCCGAGGCGCTGGCTCTGCGCCTCCAGCGCGAGGTGCGCGAGTCGCTGCGGCTTCCGCTGCGCGTCGGCATCGCGGCGCAGAAGTTCGTCGCGCGGCTCGCCGCGGAGGAGTCCGGCCCGCGCGGCGTGCGCGCCGTCCCGCTCGACGCCGTACGCGCGTTCCTCGACCCGCTCCCCGCGCAGCGGCTGCCCGGGGTCGGGCCGCACACCCTCTCCGCGCTCGCCGAGCTCGGCATCGCGACGATCGGCGACCTCGCGCGTGCCGACCCCGCGCGCGTGGAGGAGCGGCTCGGCAACCACGGCCGCGCCCTGCGCGCCGCAGCGCTCGGGCAGGGCGACTCGCGCCTGCGCCCGGGGCCGCGCGCGCGCAGCCTCTCGCAGGAGTCGACGCTCGACGCCCCGGAGCGCGATTGGGCGCTGCTCGACGCTCGCCTCGGCGAGCTCGCCAGCGGGCTCGCGGCCGCGCTCGCGCGCGAAGGGCTCGCGGCGCGGCGCGTCGTCGTGAAGCTGCACTACGCCGACCGCGAGCCGGTGACGCGCTCGACCACGCTGGCGCGGGCGGTGTTCGCCGCGGACGAGCTCGCCGCGCGCGGGCGGGAGCTGCTGCGCCGCACCGAGGCCGGGGCGCGGGGCGCGCGCCGCCTCGGACTCGCCGCCTTCGAGCTCGTGCCCGCCCCGCGCGACGACCGCCAGCTCGACCTGTTCGGCTGAGCGGGCGGCTCGGGCCCCGGGGGGCTCGAGCGCCGCTCAAGGCCACCCCCGGCCGCGCCGAAGCACGGGGCCGGGGGACTTCGGGATGGGGGACGGCCGCGAGCGCCGGAAGTACGCGCGGATCGCGACGGAGCAGGTCATCTCCTTCGCTCCCCTCGACCGGCGCGAGCAGCTCGGCGTCGGGCGCAACGTCTCGCCGGGCGGCATCCGCTTCCAGGCCGTCGGCTGCGAGATCGACCTCGGCGACGTGATTCGCGTGACGTTCAACGTCGGCGAGCAGACCGTCGTCGCGGTCGGACGCGTGGCCTGGGCGACGGAGCTCGACCCGATCACGCTCGACGTCGGGCTCGAGTTCCTCGAGATCGACCCGACGGCGCTCCAGCTCCTCGACGAGTTCTCCGACCGCACCGCCCTCTAGGCCCCCCGGCATCCCCAAGGAGGGAAGGGGCCGATCCGCCCGCGCGTCCTGCGGCGCTCGCGAGCCGAGGCCCTCCGGCCCCACGTCGACCGGCACGGCGGCGCCCGGCCGCCTGTTGCCGGGGCTCGCCGCGGGTGCGAGCCTCGCCGGACGTGGCCGACTTCCACCAGACCGGCGCCATCACGACGCTCCACCGGCTCGGCCGCTCCGACCTCGACCGGCTGGAGGACGAGCTGATCCGGGCCGACGCGAGTCGGCCGATCGCGCTCGTCCTTCCCTGTCTCTACACGGAGCTCCACGACGTCGCGCTGAAGGGCATCATCGAGTCCCTGAAGCGGGTGCGTTACCTGCGCCAGGTCGTCGTCGCCGTCTCCGGCACCGAGCAGCGCGCCGACTTCGAGGAGATGCGGGCCGCCTTCGCCGGCGTCCGGACGAGCCGGGGGGGCCCGGCGACGCTGGTCTGGACGGGCGGACCCAGGCTCCAGGCGCTCCTGCGCCGGCTCGAGGCCGAGGGCCTCCACGCCGGGCGCGATGGCAAGGGCCGCAGCGCGTGGCTCGCCTACGGCTACGTCCTGGCCGCCGAGGAGGCCCGGGTGATCGCGGTCCACGACTGCGACATCCGCGAGTACGACCGCGAGCTGCTCGCGCGCCTGTGCTTCCCCGTCGCCAACCCGAACCTCAACTACGAGTTCGCGAAGGGCTACTACGGCCGCGTCACGGATCGCCTCTACGGGCGGGTCACCCGCCTCTTCATGACGCCGTTCCTGCGCGCCATGAAGGCGGTGCTCGGACCCCACACCCTGCTGGATTTCCTCGACTCGTTCCGGTACCCGCTGGCCGGCGAGTGCGCGATGACGGCCGACATGGCGCGCTCGACCCGCGTCCCGAGCGACTGGGGCCTAGAAGTCGGCATGCTGGCCGAGGTCTACCGCAACTGCTCGCTGAAGCGGATCTGCCAGGTCGAGCTGGTCGACAACTACGACCACAAGCACCGCGAGCTCTCGGAGGACGACCCGACCCAGGGGCTCCACCGCATGGTCGTGGACATCGCCTCTTCGCTGATCCGCACGCTCGCGAGCCACGGCGTCGAGTTCGACGCGGGCTTCCTGAACACGCTGACCGTCGCCTACGTGCGGCTCGCCCAGGACGCGGTCGCCGCCTACAGCGCGGACGCGGCGCTCAACGGGCTCGACTTCGACCGCCACGGCGAGGAGCTGGCGGTCGAGACTTTTTCTCGCGCGCTGCGGACGGCCGGTTTAAGCTTCGTGCGAGACCCCCTCGGAGCCCCCCAGATCCCCAACTGGAACCGCGTCACGTCGGCTCTGCCCGACTTCCTCCAGACGCTGCGGGAGGCCGTGGAAGCGGATCACCACCGCTAGGAGGCGACCGACCCGGGTGCCCTCGGAGGGGCCCTGCGCCGGGAAGTCGCTATCTACGGCCCACGGAGGGTGAGCTCATGCGGATCGGCGGCATCCCCTTGGGGGATTCCCACCCGCTCGTCGTGATCGCCGGCCTCAACGTGGTGGAGGGCGAGTCGGAGACGCTCGCCGCCGCTCGCACGGTGCGCGAGCTGGCCCGACGCCACGGCTTCCCGCTCGTCTTCAAGGCGTCGGTCGACAAGGCCAACCGCTCGCACCTCGACTCCTACCGCGGGCCCGGCTTCGACGAGGGCCTGCGCATCCTCGCGCGGGTCAAGGCCGAACTCGGCCTGCCGCTTCTCACCGACGTCCACGAGCCCGGCCAGGCGAAGCCGGCCGCGGGAATCGTCGATTGCCTGCAAGTCCCTTCGTTCCTGTGCCGACAGACCGACCTCATCGTCGCCTGTGCCGCGACCGGCCTCCCGGTGAACCTGAAGAAGGGCCAGTTCATGGCC
>DATAGA010000317.1:0-3788 GCA_036257215.1 Myxococcota bacterium | reverse complement strand
ATCCCGCGGCCCGCCGACGTGCCCGACGCGGAGCGCCCGGGCTTCGCCGAGGCGATCGCGTTCATGAAGCTCCGCCCGGGCGAGCCGCTCGCGGGCACGCGGATCGACGTCGCCTTCATCGGCTCGTGCACGAACGGGCGGATCTCGGATCTGCGCGAGGCCGCGCGCGTCGCCAGGCACGGCCGCGTGGCGCCGCACGTGCGCGCGCTCGTCGTCCCGGGCTCGCAGGACGTCGCGCGCCACGCGGAAGCCGAGGGCCTCGACGCGGTGTTCCGCGCCGCGGGCTTCGAGTGGCGCGAGCCGGGTTGCTCGATGTGCCTCGCGATGAATCCCGACAAGCTCGTCGGCGACCAGGTGTGCGCGTCGTCGAGCAACCGCAACTTCAAGGGCCGCCAGGGCTCGCCGACCGGCCGCACCCTGCTGATGTCGCCCGCCATGGTCGCCGCCGCCGCCATCCGCGGCGCCGTCGCCGACGTCCGGGAGATCCTCTAGTGGCCGAGCTCGACACGCGCGTGCAGCGGGTCGCGGGCCGCGCCTGCCCGCTGCGGGGCGACGACATCGACACCGATCGAATCATCCCCGCGCGCTACCTGCGCGCCGTCACGTTCGAGGGGCTCGGAGAGCACGCCTTCGAGGACGACCGCAAGCAGGCGAAGGGCGACCACGCGCTCGACCAGGCGCGCTTCGAGGGCGCCGCCATCCTCGTCGTCGGGCGCAACTTCGGCTGCGGCTCGTCGCGCGAGCACGCGCCGCAGGCCCTCATGCGCCGCGGCTTCCGCGCCTTCGTGGGCGCGAGCTTCGCCGAGATCTTCCTCGGCAACTGCGTCGCGCTCGGACTCCCGTGCGTGACGCTCGCGCCGGCCGACCTCGCGTCGCTCTTCGACGCGGTCGAGCTCGACCCGGCGCAGGAGGTGGTCGTCGACCTCGCGGCGCTCACCGTCGCGTGCCGGGCCGGGACGTTCCCCGCGTCGATTCCCGAGGGCGCCCGCAGCCAGCTGCTCGGCGGCACCTGGAACGCGACGGCGGTGCTGCTCGAGGCGGGCCCTGCCATCGAGCGCACGGCGGGCGCCCTGCCCTACGTGAGCGGCTTCACCGGCTAGCGGCCCTCGAACTTCGGCGCGCGCTTCTCGAGGAAGGCGTCCATCCCTTCTTCGCGGTCGCGGCTCGCGAACGCGACGCCGAAGGCCGCCGACTCGAGCGCGTGCGCGAGCCGCTGGTCGCCGTCCTGCCCTTCCTGCAGCACGCGCTTGGCCTGCGCGACGGCGACCGGGCCCTTCGCCGCGATCGCCTCGCCCGCCGCGACGGCTGCGGCGAGCAGCGCGTCGGGATCCTCGAACGTGCGGTTCACGAGCCCGATGCGCTCCGCGATCTCGGTCCCGATGGGCTCGCCGGTCAGCACGAGCTCCTTCGCCCACGCGACTCCGACGCGGCGGACGAGGCGGCTCGTGCCGCCGAAGCCCGGAATGAGGCCCAGGTTCACCTCGGGCTGCCCGAAGCGCGCGCGGCGCGCCGCGTAGATCCAGTCGCAGGCGCAGGCGAGCTCGCAGCCTCCGCCGAGCGCGAACCCGTTCACCGCTGCGATCACGGGCACGGGCAGCGCCTCGAGCGCCGCGAAGCTCTCGTGGCCGAGGCGGCTGAACGCCTCGCCCTCGAGCGCCGTCATCCGGCGCATTTCGGCGATGTCGGCCCCGGCGGCGAAGGCGCGCCCCGCTCCGGTCACGACCACCGCGCGGACCCCGCGATCCGCCGCGACGCCGCGGACGGCCTCGCGCAGGGCGAGCAGCAGCGCCCGGTTCAACGCGTTCAGGACGTCGCCGCGATTCAGCGTGACGACGGCGACCGGCCCGCGGCGCTCGACGAGCACGAGCTCGGACACGGTGCGGCCTCCTGTGCGGGGCGGCGAATCTATCACACCCCCCTCGGCCGCCCCGCCCGTGATATCGTGCGCGCGCCGCGGCCACGCCGCGTCCGTCGCGACGGGCGCCGGCCGCGCGGGAGGTGCGCCGTGGAGCCGGGTACACAGCGTCGCTCGCGAGCCGCCGTCGCGGCCGCGGTCCTCGGAGTGCTCGCCGTCGCGGACGCGGCCCTCGGTCCCCTGCTCGCCAACTGGGGCGTTCTGCGCCCGCTCTCGGGCTTCGGTCTCACCGCCGTGGGCCTGCTCGAAGCAGTGCTCGGGGTGGTGGTCGCCGCGTTCGCCTTCCGCGCCACGAGCCGCGCGCGCGGCCTCGCGGGGCGGGGGCTCGCCTGGCTCGGTCTGGCGCTCTCGCTCGCCGTGATCGCGGCAGTCGTACAGGCGGGCTCCGCGGGCCGGGGGCTGCCTCGCATCAACGACATCACGACCAACCCCGCCGATCCGCCCGCGTTCGTCGTCGCAGCCAACGACCCCGCGAACGCCGAGCGCGACCTCGGTTACCCGCCCGACTTCGCGGCGCAGCAGCGCGCGGCGTATCCGGACCTCGCCCCGATCGAGCTGCCGGTGCCGCCGGGCGAGGCGCTCGAGCGGGCGCGGCGCACGGCGGAGTCCCTGGGCTGGCAGGTCGCCGAGGTGCGACCGCCCCAGAGCGAGGGCGGCGAAGGGTTCGTCGAGGCCCGCCAGGAGAGCCGGCTCTTCCGCTTCGTCGACGACGTCGTGGTGCGCGTGCGGAGCGCGCCGGGCGGGAGCGTGGTCGACGTGCGCTCGAAGTCCCGCGACGGCCAGGGCGACATGGGAGTGAACGCCTCCCGGATCCGTGCGTTCCGCGACGCGCTCGGGCGCTCCTGACCCGCTCTCGGCGCTGACCCGCCGGCGCTGGCCCGCTCGGCGCTCCTGCCGGCCGGCCGAGGGGAGCCGCCCCCGGCGCGGCGCCGTGCCAGGCCGGGGCGCCCGAGGCGTGAGGTGGGTCACCGATGGCGCCGCGGCGTCCATCCGATGGGAGGGAGGCAGCGTCCCCCCCGGCTGCGGGAGGATGCCCCTTGGCCAAGGATCTCCTGCTCCTCGGCGCGAACGCGCCCGACATGGAGCTGCTCCGCACCCGCGCCGCCCGACTCGGCTATCGCGTCGTGCCGGCGAAGACGCCCGATCAGGCCCACGCGCTCCTGCGCGTCGGCGGCACCCGGATCGGGGCGGTGATCGTGCCGTCCGATCTCCCCGTCGTGGACCTGCGGTCGGCGCTCGACGCGCTGCGCCGCCTGGTCCCGGCCCACGAGCTGACCTGGCTCGCGGCCGGCCGGGACCCAGGTCCGGCGGGGCGCGACCGCATGCGCAAGGCGGGCGTGCCGCTCGCGCTCTTCGACCCGCTCGACACCCACACGCTGCGCTTCCAGCTGAACCGCGCCCTGGCGGGCCGCCGCCTCTCGAGCGCGCGGCGCCGCACCGTGCGCGCGCCGGCGGACCGTCCGGTCGGCGTACGCGTCGCGATGCGCCGCAAGGAGGGCCGACTCTACAGCGTGTCGGCCTCGGGAGCGTTCGTCGCGATCGACCAGCCGAGCCCGGCGCGTAGCCCCGTCGCGCTCGAGTTCTCGCTGCCCGACGCGGGCCTGCTGACGCTCTCCGCGCGCGTCGTGATGACGAACGTCCCGGGCAACCTGGCCCGCACGAGCCTGCCCTGGGGCATGGGCGTGCAGTTCCAGGACATCGACGAGGGCGCGTCCGTCGCGCTCCTCGTCTATGCGCAGGAGCGCTTCCGCACGCTCGCGGTGTGAGGCGTCCCGTCCGGCGTGCGAAGAGCGCCCGGCCGCTCGCTCGGGACGAGCGGCCGGGCGGACGAGACGAGCCCACGCGACCAGCGCGGGTCTAGCGGTCCGGACTA
>DATAGA010000282.1:0-2360 GCA_036257215.1 Myxococcota bacterium | reverse complement strand
GCGCCTGGATGGAGCTGTGACCGTCGTGGTAGGTCTGCGAGACGTTGTCGATGTGGATCGCGACGGGCGCGGCCGCGGAGGCGCGCGGCGCGTGCTGGCCGGCGTCGTGCAGCACCTCGCTCACGAGCCGCCCTCGCCCTGCAGCGCGATCTCCGGCCGCCCGCCCGCCCGCAGGATCTCGTTCAGCGCGCCGAGATCGTAGATCCCGTCGAGGTCCACGGGCTCGAGCAACCCGACCTCCTCGGCGTCCTTCGCGGAGCGGCGCAGCGACGCCTCGAGCGGGTCGACCGTGAAGCCGAGCGACTGCCACGCGCGCTCGATCACCTGCTCCGGGAGCGGCTTTCCGGTCACCCGCTCGAGCGCTCGGTTCACGAGCGCGCGCGCGCCCGCCGGATCCGCGTTCGCGTCGTCGACGGCCTTCACGTGCGCCTCGACCACCTTCCTCACGAGGTCCGGGTGCTCGTCCAGGAACTGCCGGCGCACGACGAGGTGCGTCGTTACGAACTGCCCGTTCGGCCAGAGGCTGCGCTCGTCGACGAGCACCGCGCCGCCTCCCTCGAGCACCAGCCGGCTCACCCACGGCTCCGGCAGCCAGGCGCCCTGGACGACACCCGAGCGGAAGGTCTCGAGGGTCTGCGCGTTCGGCTGAGGCGCGATCGAGACGTCGCCGCCGCCCTCGAGGTTCGCCGAGAGGCCCTGGTGCTTGAGCCAGGCGCGCAGCGCCACGTCCTGGGTGTTCCCGAGCTGCGGCGTGGCGAGCTTCTTGCCCTTCAGGTCCGCCGGCTTCGAGATGGAAGGGGCCACGACGAGCGCCGCGCCGCCCGAGGTCGCGCCTGCGACGATGCGGACCGCCTCGCCGCGCGACTGCGCGAACGCGTTGATCGCGGGATTCGGGCCGATGTACGTCACGTCGAGCGCGTCCGAGAAGAGGGCCTCCACCGCCTCCGGCCCCGCGTTGAACGTGCGCGGCTCGAGCTTCACCGCGGAGCCGAGCGCGTCCGCGAAGTAGCGCTTCTCGAGGCCCACGATCGCGGGCGCGTGCGTCACGTTCGGGAAGTAGCCGAGCCGGACGACCGGCTTCTCGGCGGGGCCGGGCTCGCCGCAGGCGAGCGCCGCGGCCGCCGCCGCGAGCGCGAGTGTGATCCAGCGCGGCTTCGCGCCGCCTTCGGTGGGCATCGACCGCCTGGGCTCAGGTGCGCGCGGCGAGCGCGGCCATGCGGTCGCTGGCCTCGACGTACTCCTCGACGAGCTTGTAGATCAGCTCGCGCGTCGAGAGCACCTCGTTCATCTGACCGACGACCTGGCCGACGGGGTTGAAGCCGACCTTCTGGGTCGCCGGGCTCGCGTAGCGGTGGGTCCGGCCGATCGCCTCCATCGTGATCATGCCCTGGAGCGGCATGCCGAGCGGCTTCGGGTTCTCGGGCTTCTCCCACGCCTCGGTCCAGTCGTTCTTCAGCATGCGGCACGGCTTGCCCGTCCACGAGCGCGAGCGCACGGTGTCCTCGCTCGTCGCGTGGAGCAGCGAGTCGAGCTGCGCCGGCGGCGCCTCGGACTCCTCGACGGTCAGCCAGATCGACCCGGTCCAGACGCCCTGCGCGCCCATCGCGAGGGCCGCGGCGATCTGGCGGCCCGAGCCGACGCCGCCGGCCGCGAGCACCGGCGTCGGCGCGACGGCGTCGATGATCTGCGGCCAGAGCACGATGCTGCCGATGTCGCCGGTGTGGCCGCCGCCCTCGCCGCCCTGGGCGATCACGACGTCGACGCCCGCCTTCACGTGGTTGACCGCCTGGCGCACCTTGCCGCAGAGCGCGGCCACGAGGCGGCCAGACTCGTGGATCTGGTCGATCACGTCCTTGGGCGGCGTCCCGAGCGCGTTCGCGACGAGGCGCACCTTCGGGTGGCGCAGCAGGACCTCGATCTGCGGCGCCGCCGTCGCGGCCGTCCAGCCGAGCAGCTCGCGCCGCTTCTCGTCGGGCGGCAGCTCCGGCACGCCGTGGTCGGCGAGCAGCTTCTGCACGAACTCGCGGTGCTGCGGCGGGATCATCTTGCGCAGCTGCTCCTCGAGCTTCGCGGGATCCATCTCGCCCATGCCCTCGTACTTGCCCGGGATGACGAGGTCGACGCCGTAGGGCTTGTCGCCGACGTGCTCGTCGATCCACTTGAGCTCGATCTCGAGCTGCTCGGGCGAGAAGCCCACGGCGCCGAGCACCCCGAAGCCGCCCGCCTGCGAGACCGCCGCGACGACGTCGCGGCAGTGGGTGAAGGCGAAGATGGGGAACTCGATGTTCAGGCGGTCGCAGAGATCGGTGTGCATGGCTCAGTCCTCGTAGAGGGAACGGGTGCTCTCGCCCATGACGCGG
>DATAGA010000261.1:0-3565 GCA_036257215.1 Myxococcota bacterium | reverse complement strand
GGGCGCGCGCGCGGGCGCGGCCGCCGGCATCCCTTCGTTCGCGTTGCGCGTCGCGAGCACCCCGAGCCCCGCCACCGCGAGCGCGACGCCGAGCCCGGTCGCGAGGAGGAGCATCCAGTGCCGACGCGAGGCGCGCTCCTGCTCCATCGCCGCGACCGCCGCGCGCGCGCGCGCGCCACTCGAGGTCGGCGGCCCGCTCGGGTCGCGCAGCGTCGGCGCCGACTCGGTCGTCGCGATGCGCTCGAGCACGTCCTCCATGCGCTGCGGCCGGTCCTGGGGCAGCGGGTGCAGCATCCAGTCGATCGCCTCGAGCAGGCGCTCGCTGTAGCGCCCGCGGGCCGCCTCGGCGGCCGCCGGGTTCGGGTCCCGCTCGCCCGCGTGCGCCGCGGCGGCGCGGTCGGGCGCCTCCGCGGGGCGGCGTCCGGTCACGAGCCGGTACATCGTGGCGCCCGCGCCGTAGACGTCCGTCCAGGGGCCCTGCTTGCCGGTGCGCTGGTATTGCTCGAACGGGCCGTAACCCGGCGTCACGATGCTGGTCAGGTTCTGCGTCTCTTCGCCGAGCGCGTGGCGCGCGGCGCCGAAGTCGAGCAGCAGCGGCGAGCCCTGCGCGCGCAGGTAGATGTTCGCGGGCTTCACATCGCGGTGGAGCACCCCCGCGCGGTGCACGATGCACAGGCCCTCGAGGATCGGGATCATCACCCGCAGCAGCTCGGGCTCCTCGAGCCGGCGCGGCTCCCGGCGCAGCAAGCCGTCCAGCGACTCGCCCTCCTCGTAGTCCATGACGAGGTAGGCGGTCCCGTTCGCCTCCATGTAGTTCGTGATCCGCACGATGCGCGCGTCGCGGAACTGCGCGAGCGTGCGCGCTTCTTCGAGGAAGCCCTTCAGCCCGAACTGGTACTGCGAGGTGACGCGGTCGCTGCGCGGCACGACGACGGTCGACTCCTGCTCGCGCACGGCGAACTCGATCGGCAGGTACTCCTTGATCGCGACGTACGTCTGGAGCCGGTGGTCCCAGGCCTTGTACGTGATGCCGAAGCTCCCCGAGCCGAGCTCCGCCACGATCTCGTAGTCGCCGATCCGGGTGCCCGGTCGCAGCGAGTACTGGCCGCCCTGCGCCATCGCTCCCTCAGCTGGGCCCGTCCGCTCCGGCGGCCGGGATGGGCGCGGAGTGTAGCCCTGTGCCGGGGGCCGGCCGGGTGGTCGCGCCGAGCCGTGCGCGGAGCCGGGCTGCCCAGCCCGGGCGCCGGGTCGCGGGCTCTGGACGGCCGGCGACGGGCGCAGCCACGACGACCGCCGTCGCGCTGTAGTTGTCGTACGGTCCGCGCGCCTCGGCGAGGAGCATCCGCTCCATCCGGCGCAGCCAGTCGGCCGGACCGGAGGCCTCGGCCCACGCGCTCTCCATCGCGGCTTCGGGGACGAGCTCCCAGAAGCCGTCCGTGCACAGGAGAAACGCGTCGCCGGGCTCGAGCGCGACGGGCGCCGGCGCGAACGCGGGCTCCACAGGCTCGTCGCCGCCGATCGAGCGCAGCACGCGGTTCCGGTCCGGATGATGGCGTACCTCCTCCTGCGCGAGCGCCCCCGCGTCGACGAGCGCCTGCGGCACGCTGTGGTCGCGCGTGTGGAGCTGCACGCGGCCGCCGCGCAGGAGGTACAGCCGGCTGTCGCCGACGTGCGCCCAGAGCGCGCGGCCTTCCTCGATCGCGAGGACGACCGCCGTCGTGCGGCAGCCGAACGCGGCCGGGCGCTCGCGCTGGGCGTCGTGCAGGGCGGCCCCCGCGCGGGCGAACGCCTGCGCGAGCGCGTCGCGCCCGAGCGCGGGCGCCGCGGCGAGCGACGCGAGCAGCGCGGCGACGGCGCGCTCGGCCGCGAACTCGCCGGCGGCGTGGCCGCCGAGCCCATCGGCCACGACGTAGGCGCGGCCCCCGCCGCCGGTCGCGCCCTCGCCGCAGCGGTCCTGGTTGTCCGGCCGCCCGCCCGCGGCGCTCACGCTCGCGCTCTCGAGGCTCGTGCGCGAGGCGGGCGCCGCGTCGTCGGGCATCGGCCGCGCTCCTCCCGGTACCCTCCGCGGCGCCTGCCGCGGCGGGGCCATCCTACCGCCGCGACCGCCCCGCGCCGCCCTCCGAGGACCCCCATGCCCGTCCGCGTCGAACGCCCCGCCGACCACCCCCACGTCGCCCTCGTGACCCTCGACCGCCCCGAGAAGGCGAACGCCCTCGACCCCGGGATGCTGCGCGAGCTGGCGCAGGCGTGGCGCGAGGTCGCCGGCGACGCGGGGCTGCGCTGCGCCGTCGTGACCGGCGCGGGCGAGCGCGCGTTCTGCGCGGGCATGGACGTGGCCGCGACGCTCTCCGCGTCCCAGGCGTTCGCGCGGGGCGAGCGGGTGGACGAGGCGAGCTTCGAGGGCCTGCGCAGCGTCGCGACCGCGACGCTCGTCGGCTTCGACCTCGGCGTCCCGCTCGTCGCCGCCGTGAACGGCCACGCGCGCGGGGCGGGCTTCGACCTCCTGCTCGCCGCCGAGCTGCGCTACGCGGCCCGGGAGGCGACGTTCGCCCTCGAGGAGGTCGCGCTCGGGCTCTACCCGACCGGCCACGCGACGGTGCTGCTCCCGCGCCAGATCGCGTGGGTGCACGCGCAGGAGCTGCTCCTCAGCGCCCGTCCGATCGACGCCGCGCGTGCGGCGGAGATCGGGCTCGTGAACGACGTCGTTCCGCGCGAGCGGCTGCTCGAGCGGGCGCTCGCGGCCGCCGACGCGATCGCCGCGAACGCGCCGCTCGCCGTACGCGCGACGCGCGCCGGCGTGCGCGAGCTGCTCGCCGTGCCGCTCGAGGAAGCGTGGCGCCGGCAGGAGGAGCTCGGCCGCGCGCTGCGGCGGACCGAGGACGCGCGCGAGGCGCAGCGCGCCTTCGTCGAGAAGCGCCCGCCGTGCTGGCGCGGCCGCTGATCGGGCTCAGCGTCCGCCGCAGAACGCGCGCTCGCGCAGCGAGCGGGCGGCGAACCCGCGCGCGACGAGCGGCTGGGCGAGGCCCACCGCGACGGCGCCGTCGCGGCCGGTCCACCACAGGCTCGCGCCCGCCGCGGCGACGCGCGCCGCGACGTCCGGGTGCGGCATCGCGAAGCGGCCGAGGCAGGGGGCCGACGCGAGCGCGACGCGGGCGCCGACCGCGCGCAAGAACGCGTCGCTCGACGACGTCCGGCTGCCGTGGTGCGACAGCTTCAGCACCTCCGCCTCGAGTCGTTCGGGCGACGCGAGCAGACCCGCCTCGCCCGCGTGCTCGACGTCGCCCGGCAGCAGCACGCGCGCGCCGCCGGCGACACCGACGCGCAGCACCAGCGAGCGGTCGTTGTCGCCGCCCGGCAGCTCGCGTGGCGGCCACAGGACTTCGACCCGGAGGTCGCCGAGGACGAGCGGCGCGGCGCCGCGGGCGGGCGTCTCGACGCGAACTCGCCGGCGCCGCGCAACGTCGAGGAGCGCGCCGTAGGCCGGATCCGCCAGCGCGCCCGGCGCGAGCCACAGTCGATCCACCGGGAGCGTCTCGAGCACGCCGGGAGCGCCGCCTCGGTGGTC
>DATAGA010000257.1:0-4193 GCA_036257215.1 Myxococcota bacterium | reverse complement strand
GGTGCAGCTCGGTGCGCCTGGCCTCGATCAGGCCGTCGTAGGCCACCTCCTGGATCAACGGGTGCTTGAAGGCGTACTCCTCTCCGGGGAGGCGGTCCGACGGCACGAGGAACTCGGCGTCGAGCAGGTCCTGCAGCGCGTCCGTCAGGGCGCCGTCGTCGCCGACGACCTCGGCGAGGACCGCGCAGTGGAACGTCCCGCCGATCACGCAGGCGGTCTGCACGATCTGCTTCTTGCGCAGCGAGAGGCCGTCGAGGCGGGCCATCACCACTTCCTGGATCGTGCCCGGGATCACGACGTGCTCGATGCGCTCGGTGGCCACGAAGTGGCCGTCGCGATACTCGACCGCGCCCTCGTCGACGAGCGCGCGCACCACCTCCTCGATGTAGAAGGGGTTGCCGCGCGCCTTCTCTTCGATCGTCTGGCGCGTCGCGTGCGGCAGGTCGCCCTGCCGGAACAGGTTGTTGAGCATCGCGCGCGCGGCGGACCCGTCGAGCGGGCGCAGCTCGACCTCGACGTAGCGCGCGGCGTGCTCGGTGCGCGCTCGCTCGCGCACTCGCTCGGAGGTCGCCTCGACGCCCGGCCGGAACAGGAGGAAGAAGAAGATCGGGTGATCTTCGGAGAGGCGCAGCAGGTCCTCGAGCAGCTCGATCGACGAGAGGTCCGCCCAGTGCAGGTCGTCCATGACCACGACGATCGGACGCCGTCGGCTGCCGCCGCGCAGCAGCTGCGTGACGCTGCGGTGTACGAGCTTCGCCATCGCGTCGCCCTGGAGGCCCGCCAGGCGCTCGGCGCTCGCCGCGTCGGGAGGAAGGCCGACGACGGCCGCGATGAACGGCAGCACCTCGTCGACCTCGCCCGGCAGCGCCCGCGCGATCGACGCGCGCAGCTTCTCGCGGGCGCCCGCTTCGTCGTCCTCGTCGCCGATTCCGGCCCAGCCGCGGCAGAGGTCGGCGATCGGGTGGAAGCTCTGGTGGCGCCCCGTCGAGATCGAGCGCCCCTCCCGCCACGCCAGCTCGCGCATCCCCTCGCTGGCGGCCAGCTCGGCCAGGAGGCGCGACTTCCCGAGGCCCGCCTCGGCGATGACGCTCGCGATGCCTCCGCGTCCTTCGCAGAGCCGACTCAGGGCCTCGCGCAGCGTCGCGAGCTCGCGGTCGCGCCCGACGAGGCTCGAGACGAGCCGCCGCTGCGTCCCGATGCGCGCACGGTGCAGGCGCTCCTGCGTGGAGAGCAGCTCGAACGCCCGCCCGACGCGCCGGCGCTCCTCGCCGAGCTCGCTGCGAGCGAGCTCGCGGTACTCGAAGACGTCGCGCGTCGCGCGGACGACGTCCTCGCCCACGTAGATCGCGCCGTGCGGCGCCAGGTCCTTCAGCGCGTCCGCGGTGTTCACCGGGTCGCCCATCACCGCGAACTCCCGGACCAGGGGACCGCTGACGTCGCCCGCGATTCCGAGGCCGGTGTGGATGCCGCTGTGGACGTCGAGCCGGACCTCGCCTCCGAGCCGCTCGCTGTACTCGCGTACGCGGCGGCGCATCTCGATCGCGGCGTTCAGCGCGGCGCGCGGCGCATCCTCGATCGCCTCCGGCACGCCGAAGAGCGCCATCACGCAGTCGCCGAGGTACTTGTCGACGCTGCCGCCGTGACGTCGCGCGATCTCGTCGAGGAGGTGGAGGCAGTCGACGACGATCGGATACGCGCGCTCCGCGCCGATGCGCTCCGTCATCGCCGTGAAGCCGGTGATGTCGGCGAACAGGATCGTCGCGCGCCGACGCTCCGCATCGCTCGCGCGTTCCTCCTGCCCGCGGAGCTCGCGTTCGGCCCGCAGCGTCGGCTCGAGGAACGCGCCGAGCACGAGTCGACCCGGATGTCCCGCTCCCCGGCTCAGCAGGAGCGACGTCGAGGCCTCGGCGAACGGCTCGGCGGAGACCGCTTCCAGCAAGGCGCGCGACTCGGCGTCGGAGAGCGGCCCCACGGACAGCTCGTCGGCGGCGCAGGATTCGACCAGGCTGCGCCCGAGCGCGCCCCCGTCCGCCGTGTTGCAGCTCAGGAGGAGCAGCGCGGCGCTGCCGCGCAGACCGGCGACGACGCGGGGCAGGAGCGCCAGTGACTCGGCGTCGGCGCGCTGGAGATCCTCGAGCGCGACGACCAGAGGTTGCTCACCCGCGCGCCGGCGCAGCTCCTGCGCCACGAGGTCCGCCGCGGCATCGCCGCGAGTGGCGCCTGTGCGCAGGCGACGGGCGGCGGCGGGATCGACGGCCTCGAGCAGCGTGGCGAGGAGAGCGCCGGGACGAGTCCGGGCGCTCGGGAACGCGTGCACGCTGGCGACCTTCCGGGCCGCGGGCAGCGCGCCCGCCTCCGCGAAGAGGCGCGATTTCCCGCACCCCGCTTCCCCCACGACGACGATGCAGCCGCCCCGCCCCTGCGCGAGCTCCTCGAGCGCGCCACCGAGCTGCGCGAGCTCCGCCCGGCGCCCGACGAAGGGTGCCGTGTGGGCGCGGTCGGGTGCGAGGCCGGGGCCGGAGCGGCGCTCGCGCGAGCGCACGAGTTCGAAGAGAGCCACCCGCCTCGCCTTGCCCTTGAGCTCCAGGCTGCCGAGCGCGCGATGCTCGAAGCCGGCCTGCGTCTCCGCGCGCGTCTCGGGACCGACGTAGATCGCCCCGCGCGGCGCCTTCGACTTCAAGCGCGCGGCCACGTTGACGGCGTCGCCGAGCACGTGGAACTCGCGGATCACGCGGCGGCCGACGTCGCCGGCCACCATCGTGCCGGTGTTGATGCCGACGACCAGGTCGAGCTCGACGCCGAGCGCCTTCGCATAGTCGCGGAGCTGCTCGCGCATCTCGAGGGCGGCGAGCGACGCGGCGCGCGCCGGTTCGGGGAGGGGCACCGGGTGGCCGAAGACCACGAGCAGGGAGTCGCCGAGGTACTTGTCGACGGAGCCGCCGTGGCGCCGGGCGACCTCGTCCAGGATGCGCAGCGCACCGGTCACGGCGAAGTAGGCGCGCTCCGGACGCGAGGCCTGCGAGAGGGCGGTGAACCCCACGATGTCGGCGAAGAGCACCGTCGCCCGCGTGCTGCGGGCGTGCGGTGCCTCGATCGGGTTCGGGGCCGACGCGTTGGTCACGGTGCCTCGTCGGGCGAGTGCGGAGGATAGTCCCCCGCGCGGCCGTCTACCCGGCCTGCGCGCGCAGCAGCCAGCCCCGGACGCGGGCCCGCAGCAGGGTGACCTTCAGCGGGCGCGCCAGGTAGTCCGTCGCGCCGGCCTCGAACACCTCGGCGACCTGCCGGCCGGTGGACGCGCCGCCGTCCACGACGAGCAGCGGGACGTCCTGCAGCCGCGCGCCGTCCGCTCCGCGCAGCGCCCGGCAGGCCTCGAGCAGGTTCGGACGCGGCAGGTCGAGGTCGAGCAGCACGAGCGCGGGTCGCTCGCGGCGCGCGGCCTCGAGCGCGGATGCGAGGTCGGACGCCTCCACGAGCCGCAGGTCCTCCGCGAGAAGGGCCTCTCGCACGCCGGGCGTGACCTCGGAGTCGCGGCCGACCCGGAGCACGATCGGGCGTCCCGGCGCGCCGGGGGCGAGGAGTGCCGACGCGCGGTCGGCTTCCATCGAGCGCTCCGCGCGGCCGCCTCCCACCTCGATCTCCTGGCCCTCGGCCGCGGCGAACACCTCGAGCCCGCTCTCTGCGCGTGCGGCCCGTGAGCACGCCAGCTCCACCAGGAGCTCGACCGCGTCGTCGCTGCGCTCGGGATCGTGGTGGAAGAGCGCGAGTCGCCGCGCCCCCGCGGCGATCGCGTAGTCGACGGCGCACTCGACCGGCGTGTGTCCCCAGCCGCGGCGCGCCGGGAACTCCGCGAGCAGATACTGCGCGTCGTGGATCACGAGGTCGGCACCCGCCAGGAACTGCACGTGCCGCCGGTCCTCGAGGTGGAGCGGCGGCGCGCCCGGCGGCGCGCCAGGCTCGGGCAGGACGTGCGGCTCGTGGTCGGTCGCGTACACGAGCACCGCCCCGTCGGCTTCGAGCCGGTAGCCGAGCGTGAGCGCCGGATGATGCAGGTACTGCGCGGTGACCTCGATTCCGCCCGCGCTGAAGCTCCCCTCGCGCAGCGCCCGAAAGCGCACCGACGCACGAACGTCGCGGAGGGCGATGGGGTGGTACTCGTAGGACATCTGGCCGGCGAAGGTCTCCTCGAGGCGGTC
>DATAGA010000231.1:0-5445 GCA_036257215.1 Myxococcota bacterium | reverse complement strand
CGAGACCGGCCAGCGGAAAGTAGAGGTAGCGGTCGCCGAGCGGGTAGGTGAAGACGAAGACCTGCGAGATCGGGATCCAGCCGCCGAGCGTGAGGGCCCAGTAGAAGGCCTCGGGCTCGCGGCGGAGCGCGCTGCGCAGCGCTCGCGCGGCGAAGAGCAGGATCGCGGCGAGGCCCGCGAGCCACCACGGATCGAGCCACGAGAGCGCGCGCGGCGGGTCGTGGAACGCGGAGACGCCGTAGCCGGTGAGCGCCATCGCGAGGTAGCGCGCGACGAACGACACGACGGTGCGCGCCGACACCCAGGGGTCCGGGTGGAGCGCGATCTCGGTCTCGCCGAGGCGCTGGAACGTGTGCCACTGCGGGCCGGCGTAGCACGCGAAGATCGCCACCCACACCGCGAGCCACGCGATCTCGCGCGCGCTCGCGCGGCGCTCCGGCGGCCGACACCAGAGCGCGGCGGCCGCACCGGGGAGCGCGAACACGGCCAGCGCCTTGGACAGGAGCGCCAGCCCGAAGAGCGCCGCCGCGACGGCGGGCCTCCGGGTCTGGAGCAGCAGCGCGCCGAGCGCGAGCGCCATGGCGGCGAGCGTCTTCACCTCGGAGATCCACGCGACGGCCTCGACGTTGGCCGGGTGGAGCAGGAAGAAGGCGCCGCCGAGCAGCGCCGCGAGCGCCGCGATTCCCGTGCGCCGGTAGAGCGCGACGAGCAGCACGCACACGAGCGCGTGCAGCGCCAGGTTGGTGACGTGGTAGCCGCGCACGTCGGAGCCGAACAGCCGCCACTGGAGCGCGTGGATCCCGAGGTGGACGGGCGCCCAGTTGGCGGAGAACTCGGCGGCGTCGCCCCAGGGATCGAGCAGCTCGAGCACGCGCGCGGCGCTCGGCTCGCGCACCCACGGGTTGTTGACGACGAAGCCGTAGTCGTCGGAGACGAAGTCCCCGCGCAGCGCCGGGGCGTAGAGCGCGAGCAGCACGACGAACGCCGCGACCCACAGCGCGACCCAGGTGCGACGGCGGGCGAGCGCGCGTTCGGCGAAGGCGGAGATCCTGCGCGGGAGGCTCGACGGGCCCGGCGGCTGCGAAGGGCGCGGAGGGCTCGGCGCGGCGACGCGGCCTTGCACGGCAGGGCACGGTAGCACGCGCGTCGCGCGCCGAAGGCGGCTCTCGCAAGCGAGCAGCGGTATGGTGTGCCGGCCATGCCCCCGCCGTCCTGGCGCACCTGGCTCGCGCTCGGCGCGGCGACGTCGGCTGCAGCGCTGCTGCTCTACGCGGGCACGCTCGACGGCCAGTTCATCAGCGACGACATCAACCACGTCCCCAACAACGTCCACATCCAGACGCTCGACGGCGAACGGCTGCTCGCGCTGCTCGACCCGCGCGGCCAGCCGGCGCGCGCCACCTCGAACTACGCGCCGGTGCATCTGCTGATCCACGCGGCGCAGTGGCAGGTCTTCGGGCTCGCGACGCGCGGCTACCACGTGACGAACGTGCTGCTGCACGCGTGCGTCAGCGTCCTCCTCGCCGCGTTCTACCTCTCGGCCGGGCTCCCGCGCGCCGCGGCGCTGCTGCTCGCCGCCCTCTTCTTCGTGCACCCGGCGAACGTCGAGGCGGTGGCGTGGATCTTCCAGGTGAAGAGCATCGTCGCGCTCGGCCTCTCGGTGGCCGCGCTGCTCTGGTTCCCGCGCCGACCGCTGGCCTCGGCGCTGCTCTTCGCGCTCGCGCTGCTCGCGAAGATCTCGGCGCTCTACGCGTTGCCCGTCGCCGCGGCGCGCCTCTTCGTCGAGCGCGCGCCGGCGCGCGCGTGGCGCGCGCTCGGCCCGTGGGTGGTCGTGGCGCTCGCGGGCTCGCTGGCCGAGCTGCCGCTCTTCCAGCGCACCGGCGAGGCGCCCTCGTCGTACCAGATCCTCGACCTCGGCGAGCGGCTGCGCTCCACCGTCGCCATCGCCGGCCGCTACGTCGCGATGGCGGCCACCTCCTACGGCGTCTCCCCGTCGCACGAGCCGCCGCCCGCGACGTCGTTCGCCGACGCGTGGTTCCTGTTCGGGCTCGCGGCTCTCGCCGCAATCGCCGTCCGCGCGCTCTGGACGCTACGGCAGCGCCGGCTGGAGGCGGTGTTCTGGGTGTGGGCCGGCGCCTCGTACGCCCCGGTGAGCCAGGTGTTCGCCTTCATCTACCCGATGGCCGACCGCTACCTCTACTTCATCCTGCCGGGCCTGCTCGGCGCAGCGTACTTCCTGGTGCGCGATCTCGCGCAGGCGCTGGCGCGGCGCACGCCGCTCTCCGCGCAGAGTGTGCTGACGGGCGCCGGCGTCGCCGCCGCGCTCCTCGCCGTCGCGTTCGCGGCGCACACGCGGCAGCAGGCGTTCGTCTGGCGCTCCGAGGCGCACGTGATGCGCGAGGCGGCGCGGCGCTACCCGAACGGGATCGGCGGTGTCTACCTGCGGGCGCGCACGAGCGCGCAGAGCGGCGACCTCGCCGGCGCGCTGGCGGCGCTCGACGAGCTCGCCGACCGCGGCTACGCCGTCTTCGTGGCGGTGGATCGCGACGCCGCCTTCGCGCCGCTGCGCGGGAGCGAGGAGTACCAGCGCGTGTTCCGCCGCATGGCGGCGAACTGGATCGCGGCGACGCCGGTGGCGCCCAACGCGAAGCCGTCGGAGCTGCGCGGGATGGGGCTCGCGCACTGGCTCGCGGGCGACCCGGCCGCCGCGGAGGGCTTCTACCGCCGCGCCATCGAGGCGGGCGGCCCCGATGCCGACGCGATCCGCGCCGAGTGGGAGGCGCTGCGCCGGCAGCGCCGCTGAGCGGAGTCCCCGTGCCGCACGCGCCCGCGACGCCCCGGACCCGCGCCCGCGCGCTCGCCGCCGCGGTCGGGCTCGCCGTCCTCGCCGCGCTCGCCGGCTGCGGCTCCGAACGCGCGTCGCTCCCGCGGCCGCGCGGGATCCTGCTCGTCGTCCTCGACACGCTGCGCGCGGACGGGCTCTCGCTCTACGGCAACCCGCGACAGACCTCGCCGGCGCTCGACGCGCTCGCCGCTCGCTCGGTGGTGTTCGAGAACGCGGTGAGCCACGCGCCCTGGACGCTGCCGAGCTTCGTCGGGCTCCTGAGCGGTCGCTACCCGTCGAGCTCGGTGTTCTCGGAAGGCACGCTGCACACCTCGCTCGTCGAGGCGCTGCGGACCGCGGGCTACCGGACGGCCGCCTTCACCGAAGGCGGCTACGTCTCGCGCCACTTCGGGCTCGACCGCGGCTTCGAGTCGTTCTGGGAGGAGGAGGGCAAGACCTTCCTCGCCCGACCGGGCACCCCGCGCGGCGCGGGCAGCGTCGAGCGGACCTTCGACGCCGCGATCGCCTGGCTGCACGAGCCGCGGAGCGAGCCGTTCTTCCTCCTGGTCCACACCTACGAGATCCACACGCCCTACCGCCAGCGCGAGTACGCCGAGGAGCTGCCGCGCGGCCGGCTCGGGCCCACGTACGAGGAGCGCGATCGCCAGGCGGTGCGGAGCGGCCGGCTGTCCGTCGGCCCCGTGGAGCGCGCCTACGTGCGCGCGCTCTACGACGGCGGCGTGCGCGCGGTCGACCGCCAGGTGGAGCGGCTGCTGCGCGCCGTCGAGGAGACCGGCCGCGCCGACGACACGCTCGTCGTCGTCACGTCGGACCACGGCGAGGATCTCGGCGGCCGCAGCCCCCGCGCGCTCGGCGACCACGGACACCAGCTGTACGACGAGCTGCTGCGCGTGCCGCTGGTCGTGCGGCTGCCCGGAGCGCCGTGGCCGGCGGGCCGCGTCGACACGCAGGTGCGTCTGGTGGACGTCGTCCCCACGCTGCTCGAGCTCGCCGGCGCGCCAGTGCCGGCCGGGCTCGCAGGCAGCAGCCTCGTGCCGGTGCTCGAGGGCCGCGAGCGCTCGCCGCGCCTCGCCTACGCCGAGCTGCGTCGCAGCCCGTGGAACGAGCACCCGCGGACTGCCGTGCGCGACGGGCGCTACAAGCTCATCGCGAACCTGCTGCCGCGCGCCCCCGGCTGGCCCGAGATCGAGTTCTACGACGTCGGCGCCGACCCGGGCGAGCAGGAGAACCTGATCGGCATCCGCTCCGCCGCGCTCGACGGCCTCGCCCGTTCGCTCGAAACTCAGCGCCGCGCGCTCCACGGCGACGGCACGCTGGCGATGCCGGAGGAAGGCCTCGCCCCCCCGGAGCTGCGCCGCCAGCTGGAGGCGCTCGGGTACGTCGACGCGCACCCGTGAGCGCGGGACACGGGCCGAACGCGTGCGCTCAGCGCGCGTAGCCCAGCGCGCGCAGCCGCTCCAGCTCCTCCTGCGACCACGCGGGACCGCTCTCCGGCGTGCCGTCGCGCTTGCGGGCGCTGCGGCGGGACTCGTACTCGGCCAGCGCGTCGACGAGGCGGCGGTCGGGGTCGCCCGCGAGGGGGCGCTGGTCGCGGGCGTCGTCGGCGGCGAAGCGCTCGCGCAGCTCCGTCGGCGGGTTCACGACGAGCTTCTCGCCGTCGGCGTACACGCCGCGCCAGGCGCCGTCCTCGGTGTAGGCGAGGGCGGCGGGCTCGAGCAGGCTGCGGCCGCGGAAGCTGGCCGGGCGCGGGACGCCCGCGAGGTCGAGCAGCGTCGGGGCGAGGTCGAGGTGCCGCGAGAGCGCGCTCACGCGGCGCGGCGCGCCGAGCTGCGGCGCAGAGAGCACGAGCGGGACGCGCACGAGCTCGCCGTACACCGTCGTTCCGTGGCCGAGCCCGCCGTGGTCGAGGAACTCCTCGCCGTGGTCGGACGTGACCGCGACGACCGTCTCGCCGCGCCGCCCGAGCCGCTCGAGCCCGGCGAGAAGGCGCCCGATCTGCGCGTCGACGTACGCGATCTCGGCGTCGTACATCGCGACGGTGTAGTCGAGGTCGTTCGGTGCGACTCCCGGGGCGGGGCCGTTGCGGTAGACGAGCTTTCCGCTCCGGCCCGCGCCGAAGCGGGTGCGGTACGGCTCGGGCGGGTTGTACGGCCAGTGGACGTCGAAGTAGTGGAGATACAGGAAGGAGGGCGACCCGCGCGGAACCTGCTCGAGCCACTCGAGCGCGTGCTGCGTCAGCACCTCGGCGCGCCCGCCGGAGTACAGGAACGCGTCGAAGCCCTGGCCGAACCCGCTGCGGCTCTTGAGGAAGGGGTTGCCGACGAAGCCCGCCGTTGCGTAGCCGGCGCCGGCGAACGCCTCCGCGAGGAACGTGAGGTCGTCGGGGTAGTGCGGCGGGTGGCGCGCGAAGTGGCCGTCGCCCTCGTGGAAGAACCCGTGCTCCGCCGGGTCGAGCGACAGCATGAGCGTGAGAGTCGACGGCACCGTCTGCGCGGCGCTCGCGACGTGGCGCTCGAACACCCACGAATCGCGCGCGAGCGCGTCGATCACGGGAGAGGTCGGGCGCTCGTAGCCGTAGGCGCCGAGGTGGTCGGCGCGCA
>DATAGA010000225.1:0-2671 GCA_036257215.1 Myxococcota bacterium | reverse complement strand
TGGTCTCCGTCGCGCAGCGCCGTGGTCTGGATCGCCGCCATGTCGCTGCCGGCATTCGGCTCGGACCAGCCCTGCGCCCACACCTCCTCACTCGACGCCATCCTGGGCAGGTAGCGCGCCTTCTGGGCCGGGGTGCCGTGGTCCATGAGCGTCGGACCGAGCAGGAAGATCCCGTTCTGGTTCACCCGCCGCGGCGCGCCCGCGCGGTAGTACTCCTCCTCGAAGATGAGCCACTCGAGCAGGTTCGCGCCGCGGCCGCCGTACTCGACGGGCCAGGGCACCATCGCCCAGCCGCCGCCGTGGAGCGTGCGCTCCCAGGCGCGGTGCGCGTCGAAGCCCTCGCGCGTGTCGAACGACGGGAGCGGCCGCTTCGGAACGTGGGCCGCGAGCCACGCGCGCGCCTCGGCGCGGAACGCGTCCTGCTCGGGCGTGTAGCGCAGGTCCACCGGCTACTTCTTCCCGCCGCGCTTCGCGGCGCCGGCCGTCCCGAACGTCGCGTCGCGCTTCTCGACGAAGGCGTCGCGCGCCTCCTGGGAGTCGGGCGAGGTGTAGAGCTCGAGCGTGAAGCCCTGCTCGAAGCGGTAGCTCTTCTTCGGGTCGAGCAGCTCGATCCCGTTGAGCGACCACTTGGCGAGCCGGAGCGCCTTCGGGCTCTTCCCCGCGATCTTCCGCGCGAGGGCGAGCGCCTCGTCGCGCAGGCGCTCGCGCGGCACGACCGACTCGACCGCGCCGAGCCGGTACGCCTCCGCAGCCGTGATCGTCTCGCCTGTGTAGAGCATCCGGCGGGTCTTCTGCATCCCCACGAGGCGCATGAGATGCGTCGCCGCGCCGAGCGCTCCGCGGTCGATCTCGGGCAGGCCGAAGGTCGCGTCCTCGGACGCGACCACGAAGTCCGAAGAGCCCGCGATTCCGATCCCCCCGCCGAGGCAGTAGCCGTGGACGGCGGAGATCACCGGCACGGGGCAGTCGTAGATCGCGGCGAAGGTGTCGTAGCAGCCGCGGTTCACGTCGACGATCTTCGTGCCGTCGGCGGCGAGCTCCTTCACGTCGACGCCCGCCTGGAAGCCGCGGCCCTCGGCGCGGATCAGCACGCAGTGGACGTCGTCGCGCCGTCCGAGCGCGGCGAGCTTCTCCGCGAACTCGCGCCACGCCGCGCTCCCGAGCGCGTTCACCGGCGGGTTGTCGATCACGACCTCGGCGACGCCGCCTTCCGTCTCGACCCGGATCGCCATGGTGATCTCCTAGGCTCCGAGCGCCTTCAGCGTGCGCTCCGCCTCCTCGACGATGCGCGTCACGAGCTCCGCGCAGCTCGGGCGGTCGTCGATGGCGGCCGTCACGGTGCCACTCGGGAGGTAGCCCCCGACCGGGTCGCCGTCCTGCATGGCGCGCTTCGCCAGGATCGGCGCGTTCGCGGCCATGAGGAGCTGCGAGCGCGTGAGGCGCTCGTGGCTGCGCAGCGCGAGCGCCGAGCGCGCCAGCGCGGGCAGCGAGGCGCCCGTGACGCGCCGGAACTCGAGCGCGTTGCGGAGCGCGAAGAGCGTGCGGCGGGCGCTGCCCATCTTCTCGAGCGCGCGTACGAGCTCGTTGCGGATCACGCGCTGCGGGAGCCCGTCGATCTCGCGGGTCACCAGGACGTCGTCGGCCGAGGCCGCGAGGTACCGCTGCGCGGTGACGTCCGGGACCGGGCTCTCCTTCGTGAGCAGGAAGCGCGTCCCCATCGCGATCCCGGCCGCGCCGTACGCGAGCGCGGCGACGAGACCGCGCCCGTCCTTGTAGCCCCCTGCCGCGACGACGGGGACCGACACGGCGTCGACGACGCCGCCGAGCAGCACCGAGGTGGGCACCGCGCCCGTGTGGCCGCCGCCCTCGCTGCCCTGGGCGATGACGGCGTCGGCGCCGAGCTGCTCCGCCTTCTGTGCGTGGCGCACGGCCCCGATCGTGGGGACGCACACGACGCCGCCGTCCTTCAGCCGGCGGATCAGCGCGCCGTCGGGCGCGCGGTTGTAGCCGGCCGCGCGCACGCGGTGGCGCACGAGGGCGTCGGCGATGCGCTCGGCGCCCGGCGCGTCCATCAGGAAGTTCACGCCGAAGGGGCGCTCGGTCAGCGCCTTCACGCGCTCGATCGCGCCGTCGATCTCCTCGGGGCGGATCGTGGCGGCTGCGAGGAAGCCGAAGGCGCCGGCGTTGCACGCGGCGGCCGTGAGCTCGGGCGTGGCGACCCAGCCCATGCCCGTCTGCACGATCGGGAAGCGACAGCCGAGCAGGTCGCACAGCGGGGTGTGCAGCGGGGCGGTCACGACGCGGCCCGCACCTCGCGCTCGCGCGCGCCCTCCGGGTCGATCGCCTCGCGGATCAGCCGCAGCTCGGCGTCCGTGGGCGCGCGCGTCTGCGGCACGTCGCCCGCGATCGCGAGCGGGAACCCCGTCGCGGCCACGACCTCGTCGACCGAGACGCCCGGGTGGACGGACGCGAGCCGCATGGCGCCGTCTCGGGTCGCGAAGTCGAAGACGCCGAGATTGGAGACGACGCGGCGGAGATCGTGGAAGCGCGAGCTCGCGGGGCCGAGGGCCACGGCGCGGTCGTTCCCGACGCCGGACACGCAGTCGACCTTCGCGACGAACACTTGCGGCGTGTGGCTCGGCACGAAGTAGCTGACCGCGTGGGAGATCGT
>DATAGA010000220.1:0-5020 GCA_036257215.1 Myxococcota bacterium | reverse complement strand
CGACCTCGCCCGCGACCCGGCGCAGCTCGAGAACGCGGTCCGCTCCGAGGACCCCGCACGCCTCGCTGCGCTCTCGGCGCGCGTGGCGGCGCTGCGCAGCTGCGCGGGTGCGCGCTGCCGCGCGCTCGAGGACCAGCCGCTTCGCTGACGCGCGTCCCGCGCGTCCGTCAGCGCAGCGTCCGGAAGAACTCGCGCACGTCCTTCACGAACGCCGCCGGCTGCTCCATCGCGGCGAAGTGGCCGCCCTTCTCGAACTCGCTCCAGTGCGTCACGCGGTAGACGCGCTCGGCCCAGGCGCGCGGCGGCTTGTAGATCTCCTTCGGGAAGATCGCGATGCCGCTCGGCACGTCGATCTTGCCCTGCGTCACGCCGATGCGCCCGCTCTTCATCGTCTCGTAGTACATGCGCAGCGACGAGTTGATGCAGCCGGTCACCCAGTAGAGCGTGATGTTGGCGAGCAGCTCGTCCTTCGTGAACGTGGACAGGACGTCGCCGCCGCAGTCGCTCCAGGTGCGGAACTTCTCGAGGATCCAGCCGGCGAGGCCCGCGGGCGAGTCGGTGAGCCCGTAGCCGAGCGTCTGCGGCTTCGTCGCCTGGATCTGCTGGTAGCCGGTCTCGCCCGCCTGGAAGGCCGCCAGCTCGGCGACCCAGCCCGACTCCTTCTCCGACAGCGTCGGCCCGTCGGAGGGCGGCAGCGCGATCGCCATGTTGAGGTGGATGCCCGCGCAGCTCTCGGGGTCGAGGCGGCCGATCTGCGTCGTGATCAATGCGCCCCAGTCGCCGCCCTGGGCGCCGTAGCGGCTGTAGCCGAGGCGGCCCATCAGCTCGATCCACGCCTCGGCCACGCGCTGGACGTCCCAGCCGCGGGTGCGCGTGGGCTCGGAGAAGCCGTAGCCCGGGATCGACGGGCACACGACGTGGAAGGCGTCGCGCGCCTCGCCTCCGTGCGACACGGGGTCCGCGAGCGGGCCGACCACCTTCAGGAACTCGAGGATCGAGCCCGGCCAGCCGTGCGTGATGACGAGCGGCAGCGCGCCCGGGTGCGGCGAGCGCGCGTGCAGGAAGTGGATGCGCTGACCGTCGATCGTCGTCGCGCACTGCTCGTAGCGGGCGAGCTCCTTCTCCACGCGGCGCCAGTCGAACTCCGTGCGCCAGTACTCGCAGAGCGCCTGCAGGGTGCCGCGCTCGGTGCCGTAGTCCCAGCCGGCGCCCTCGATCTGGTCCGGCCAGCGCGTGCGTGCCAGTCGCTCGCGCAGGTCGTCGAGGACGGCGTCGGGGACCTGGACGTCGAAGGGCTCGATGCTGTCGGTCAAAGAGGCACTCCTTCCGGCGGACCGGGCGCGTTCGCTCCCTGGCTGGGTTGACCTCGGGCTGCCTAGGCGTCGGCCCGCGCGGCGCGGACCTCGTCCGCCGCGAGGCCGACGGCGCGGGCCACGTGGTCGGCGAACGCCTCCTCCCACGGCTCGACCGCGCCGTCCGCGCGGATCACGCGCCAGAGCAGACGCACCACTTCCTTGCGCTGCTCGGGCGCGAGGCGCGAGCGCAGGACGTCCGTCACGTCGGCCAGCGTCACGACCGGCGGGCGGATCTCGCTCGCGCGGTCGAGCAGCTCCGCAACCTGCCCGCGGCCGAGGCCGAAGTCGTGCTCGAGGGCGCGGACGATCGCGCGGTGCTCGTGCCAGTCGTACTCCGTGTCGCCGTAGCCGGCCTCGAGCAGCAGGATGGCCGTCGCCGCCTGGAGCTCGGCGTCGGCTGGCGCGCCCGACGCGTCGCGCGCGAGGGCGCCGCGGCTCCGCAGAAACCCCGCGACCCGCTCGAACAGCTGCATCGCTCCACCTCCGGCGCACCCGTACCCGCGTCGCCGCCGCCGCCCGGGGCGGGAGGCGCCTCCGGACCGACCCGCGGGATGCTCACCCAAAAACCGCGCGCCCGCCGGTGCGGTGCGTCACTCCGCCCGGACCAGCTCGGTCTCGGGGTAGAAGGCCTGCCAGGCGAACCAGTAGGCGACCGTGCCCGGGATCCGGTCGCCGCGCGCGCCGCCGGGACCGACGAGCGCTTCGTCGCCGACGCGCCAGACGCCACCTCCGGCGTCGACGAGCTCGTCGGCGCGCTCCCCGGGAGCGAGCTCGACCGCGCGCTCGCGCAGGTACCCGCGCACCTCGGCGCCGGGCGAGAAGCGCAGGCGCCCCCGGCGCGGGTGCTCCCCTTCGAGCTCGATCGCGCCGCGCCTCGCGACGAGCACGACCGGAGCGCCGCCCACTTCGCCGTTCACGACGCCCGCCTCGAGCAGCGCGCCGAGCTCCCACGCCCGCGCGTGCAGCCCGCGCTCCACCCCGTAGACGCGCGCCTTCGCGGGGAGCTCGGCCCGCTCGAGCGCGACGGGGAAGACCGCCTCGTCGGTCGTGTGGTAGCCGGCGTACGGAGTCAGCGCCGGGCCCGAGGACTCGCGCCCGCCGAGGAGCGCCGTCGTGTCCGGGTGTCGCCCGCGCCAGGCGGACCAGGTCGTGAGCACGGCCGGCAGCGGCTGCAGCCGGTCGCCCGCGACGCGCGCGCCGCCCCGCCCGCCGCTCGCGCGCCGGCCGGTCAGCTCGTTCCAGAGCGTCCCGCTCGCGCGGTCGACCATCAGGCGGACGCTGCGCTGCACGAGCCCGGAGGGCGCGAGGCGCGACGCGGGGAGGCGCTCGAACGCCATGGCCGAGCCGACGAAGCCGCACCACACGACGGCCACGTCGCGGCCGCCGAGGCGGTCGTTCGCGATCTCGTGCCAGTCGAGCCAGCGCAAGGGGTAGGCGCGCGCCTCGCCGCCGACGACGACGCCCACGACGGGATCCCCCGCCGCCAGCTCCGCGTCGGCGGCCGCGACGTGCGCGGGGTCGGGACCGCCGTCGTCCCGATCCGGCGGCGCTCCGCCGTAGACGATCTCCTCGATCCGGGCGCCGTCCGTCGCCGGGGTGGCGAAGAGGCCCGCGAGCGTCGGGTCGAGGCGCGCGAGGAGCCGAGCCTTCAGCCCGTGGAAGCCGGGCGGGGCGCGCAGGCTCGTGCGCTGGTACCACGACGTCCAGGCGAACCAGTCGGCGCCGAGCGCCTCGCCCGAGAGGCGCTCGAGCGCCACGACCCTGGCGTTGTGGTGGGTCTCGGGCACGAGCCGCAGCGCGCTCGCGCGCAGCCCCTCGATCAGGACGCCGACGAAGCGGTGGTCGCCGCGGGCGACGACGTCGTCGAGCAGCGCCGGCAGCGCGTCGCTGCCCGACTCGAGCGCCTCGTACACGCGCGCCTCCTCGACGGCGTCGAGCGGACGCGCGGGCGGCGCGGCGAAGCGGTCGGGCCCGCGCTCGGCGTCGCGGCGCTCGCCGCACGCGAGCGCGAGGAGCACGAGGAGCGCCGTCGTGAGAACGCGGGTCGTGGAGGCGGCCTCACTGTGCAGCCTACCGGATGAGGCTTCGTTCGCCTTCGGCTCACTGCGCGGCAGCCTTGCGGAAGGCCGCCTGGACCTCGGGCGGCGCCTGGACGAGCTCGATGAGGACGCCCTCGCCGCCGATCGGAGCGTCGGGGTTCCCCTTCGGATGGATGAAGCAGACGTCGTAGCCGGCGGCGCCCTTGCGGATGCCGCCCGGCGTGAAGCGCACGCCGCGCTCGCCGAGCCAGGCGACGGCGGCCGCGAGGTCGTCGACCCAGAGGCCGACGTGGTTCAGCGCGGGCTCGTGGACCTTCGGGCTCTTCGCAGCGTCGATCGGCTGCATGAGATCCACCTCCACGCGCAGCGGTCCGTCGCCGGCGACCGCGATGTCTTCGTCCACGTTCTCGCGCTCGCTTCGGAACTCGCCCACGCGCTCGAGCCCGAGGGTGTCGATCCACAGCCGCCGGAGCGCGGCCTTGTCGAGGCCCCCGACGGCGATCTGCTGCAGCCCGAGGATGCGGAAGGGGCGCGCGCTCATGGGACCCGGCAGCGTAGGCTAACCTCCTTCGCCGTGCCCGCCCCCGCCCGCGCGCGAGAGAGCTCCGTCGACGCGCGCGTGCCCGCGCGGCGCGACGCCGCGGCTGCGGCTGCACCGAAGGCGTTCGTCCACTTCCGCTCGCTCGGCTGCCCGAAGAACCAGCTCGACACCGAGGTGATGCTCGGCGGCGTCGCGCTCGGCGGCTACGCCATCGCCGAGCGCATCGAGGACGCCGACGTCGCCGTCGTCAACACGTGCTCGTTCATCGAGAGCGCGCGCGAGGAGTCGATCGAGGCGATCCTCGAGGTCGCCGATCTGCGCGAGCGCGGGCGGCTGCGGGCGCTCGTCGTCGCCGGCTGCTTGCCGCAGCGCTACGGCGGGGAGCTCGCCAAGGAGCTGCCCGAAGTCGACGCGTTCGTCGGAACGGGCGCCTTCCAGGAGCTGCCCCTCATCCTCGACGACGCGCTCGCCGGCCGCTCGCGCGGCGTCTACGTCGAGGCCGGGCGCACCCACCTCTACGACGACCGCACGCCGCGCCTGCTCGTCGGCCCGGGCCACAGCGCCTACGTGAAGATCGCCGAGGGCTGCGACCGCATCTGCGCCTTCTGCGCGATCCCGGGAATCCGCGGCCGCTTCCAGAGCCGCGCGCTCGACTCGCTCGTTCGCGAGGCGCGCCAGCTCGCCGAAGCCGGCGTGCGCGAGCTGAACCTCGTCGCGCAGGACTCGACGTCGTGGGGCAAGGACCTGCCCGGCCGCCCCTCGCTCGCCGAGCTCGTGCGCGCGCTCGACGCGGTGGACGGCGTCGACTGGATCCGGCTCCTCTACCTCTACCCGTCCGCGGTGGACGACGACCTGATCGCAGCCATCGCCGGCGCGCGGCGGGTGCTGCCCTACGTCGACGTGCCGCTCCAGCACGGGAGCGACCCGATGCTCAAGGCGATGAAGCGCGGGACGACCGCGGCGCGGCAGCGCCGGCTCGTCGAGCGCCTGCGGGCCGGGATCCCGGGCCTCACGCTGCGCACGACGTTCATCGTCGGCTTCCCGGGCGAGACCGACGCCGACTTCGAGGCGCTCTGCGAGTTCGT
>DATAGA010000120.1:0-4993 GCA_036257215.1 Myxococcota bacterium | reverse complement strand
GGCGTCAGGAGGAAGCCCTCGAACGTCTGCACGAGCACGTACCACCCGAGCGTCGCCGCGAGGTGCCAGTCGATGCCGAACTCGAGGATGCACAGGACGCTCGACGCCACGACGGCCACCGCGCCCCCGAGGTACGGGACGAGCGAGAGCACCCCGCCGACGATCCCGACGCCGATCGCGAGGTCGATCCCGATCGCCGAGTAGCCGATCGCGTACAGGACGCCGAGAACGGCTGCGACCGTGAGCTGGCCGCGCAGGAAGCCGGAGATCAGCCGGTTCGCCGTGCGGGCCTTCTCCACCACGTACGCGCGGTGACGCGGGGGAATCCAGTCGGCCGAGCGGCGCAGGAGGTCGTCGAAGTCCGCCAGCAGGTAGTAGGCCAGGATGGGCACGACGAGGGCGCCGACCACCGCGGACACCGTCCCGGTCAGCGTCGCGAGCGCGCCCGTGAGGACGTCGGCGAGGCGCGCGAGGAGCACCGACTCGGAACCTCGCAGCCGCCCGAGCAGGTCCTCGAGCGTCGTCGGCAGCTCGACGCCGAAGCGCTGCTCGAAGGCCGGGACGCCCACGACGACGAGACGCTCGAGGTAGGCCGGCAGCCGCTGCGCCAGCTCGTACGTCTCGCGCACGAGTCCCGGCACGCCGTACAGGATCAGCAACGCGACCGCGACGCCGAGGACGCCGAGCACGAGCAGGATCGCGCCGCGCCGGTTCAGGCCGCGGCGCTCGAGGCGGTCGATCAGCGGGTCGAGCAGGTACGCCGTCACGAACGCGGCGGCGAGCGGGGTGAGCGCCGCCTTCAGCACGAAGAGCAGCGCGAACACGCCTGCTCCCACGAGGACGATCACGATCGCCTGACGCACGGCGCGCACGACGAAGTCGCGGTCGCCCTGCGTCGTCGAGAACGCCGGATCGCGCTCGGCCGCCGGCTGCGCCGGCGCGACCGGTGCGCCCGGCCCACCCGGGCGAGGGCTCTCGTCCGGGGCGCCGAGCGGGTCCGGAGGCGCGGCCATCCCGGGCGAGGCTACCAACGGCGCCCGGAAGCGCCCGGGCCGCGCAGGCGCGACCGTTGCCCTACATTGCCCCGCGCGCGGCGCCCGCCGCGTTCCGGAGGGTGCCGTGTCTGCGTCCGACCGACTCGAAGGCGTTGCGATCGCGACGCGCGCCAACGTCTACTTCGACGGCCGCTGCGTGAGCCACACCGTCTTCCTCCCCGACGGATCGCGCAAGTCGGTCGGCGTGATCCTTCCGTCGACGCTCACGTTCGAGACGGGCGCGCCCGAGGTGATGGAGATCGTCGCCGGGCGCTGCCGCGTGCAGCTGGCTGGAAGCCCCACCTCCGCCGAGTACGGCGCGGGGCAGCGCTTCTCGGTCCCGGGCGAGAGCAGCTTCCGGATCGAGGCGCTCGAGCCGCTGCACTACGTCTGCCACTTCGGCTGAGCGTCGCGGCCGCGCTGTCTCCTGCGCGGCGACCCCATCATCGGGGCGCGTGACGCTTCAGATGTGGCGGTACCTCCACTCCGAAGCGTTCGTGGAGCAACTCCACGTCCCGGACGTCGTTGTCGGTTGGCGCGTACCAGGGACCGTGGCAGAGCACCTGGATCTCCGGTGTCAGGCAGCGAACGCGAAGGCCATGAACCGTCCCGCGCCCGGCAAATCCCGCGGCGGGGAATAGCCAGTCACGCCCGTCGGCCATCCGATAGACCCCGTTGCCAGCTCGATCGAAGTCGACCGCGTGCACGTCCACCTCGCGTCCGGCGGCATCCGCAAGGACGAAGTTCGATGGCGTGCCGCCTTCCTGGATGGAGAAGCCCCTATCCACCAGGACCTCTCGCAGCTTCGGGAGATCTGCAACGCGAAGGATGACGTCGAGATCCTTGTGTGGACGCGTCTGCGTCCCGAGAAGCGCGTCGACTCCCCACCCGCCCTCCAGCCACACCTCGATCCCCGCACTCTCGAACAGCTGCATCAGCTCGACCAACGCCGCGTGCGTCATCTCGGCTTGCATGACTTCCCTCAGCGCACGAGCGCGGCGAGGCCGGCCGAGGCGAGCGCCGCTGCGATTTCCTCGCCGATCTCGCGGTGCAGCTCCGGGCTGTAGTGGCAGCGGAAGTGGGCGGCCGGGTCGGGCTGCGCGGCGAGCCAGGCGTGCAGGCGCCGCGTCGGGTCGACGCAGAGGGCGAGCCCGTCGCCGCACACGCGCTTGTACGCGCTCTGCGGCCACGAGCGGCCCGCGCGCACCTGGTTCTCGCTCGGGAGGTACACGAGCGCGAGGCGCGCGCCCGCCGCCACCGCCTCCGCCGCCGTCGCGCGCACGATCGCCTCCGTTCGCCGCTTGTTCCGTCGCTTCAGCCGGTCGGCGAAGACCGTGTCGCGCAGCATGCGGGCGTAGTTCGCGCTGCGCAGGTGGAAGCTCGCGGCGAGGTCGTCCGGCGCAGGGAGCTCGCCGGTCTCGAGCTCGAGCGCTCCGTCGCGCACGCGGAAGCGAGGCTTGGCGTAGTCGCGGAAGCGCAGCTGGTTGCGCTCGACGTCGGCGTTGTAGAAGCCCAGCAGCACCACGTCGGGGCGATACGGCAGCCCGTCGCGGCGCAGCCGCAGCAGCATCTGGTCGTGGCCGTAGCCGTGGACCGCGAGGTTGAGCACCTCGCCCGGCGCGATGCGCTGCTCGAGCCGCGCCGCGAAGGTCTCGTCGTCGCCGACGCACTGGCCGAAGGTGAACGAGTCCCCGAGTGCGACGACGCGCGCGCCGGGGCCGCGCTCGCGCGGGTACTCGCGCCGGCCGCGCATGCCGGCCGCGTTGCTGTGGACGAGCGCGCCGTTGAGCGGCACCCCGGCGAGGTCCGGCGCCAGCGTCCAGCCGAGCTCGGGGTCGAAGCGATCGATGCGGTGCTTCGTGACGCGCGCCTCCTGCGCTCGCGCGCGCAGCCAGCGCTCGCGCTGCCAGCCGTCCGAGAGCACGTACTCGGGCAACGGGACGAGGCCGGCTCGGATCGCCGCCTCGAGCGCGAGCATGCTGACGAGGCTCGACGCCAGGAGGAGCAGCAGCTCCGCACGGCCCGGAAGGCGCATGGCGGCGGAACGTAGGGCGTAGGCCGGCCCGGAGCACGGCTCGCGCCGCTCGCCTTCCCCTCTACTCTACCGGCGTGAAGCCGCGGGGCGTCGCGCTGCGCCTGCTGCCGCCGAGCGCCGGGCCCGACGTCGCGAGGCTCGTCCTCGCGCGCATGGTGCGCTGCTTCGCGGACGGCGCTGCGAGCGTCCTCCTCCCGGCCTACCTCAGCGCGCTCGGCTACTCGGCCGTCGCCATCGGCGTCCTCGTGACGGCGACGCTGCTGGGCTGTGCGGCGCTCACGCTCGCGGTGGGCCTGTTCGCCCATCGCGTCGGCGCCCGCGCCCTGCTGCTCGCCGCCTGCGCGCTCATGCTCGCGACGGGAGTCGGCTTCGCGGGTCTGCGCGACTTTGCGCCGCTCCTCCTGCTCGCCTTCGTCGGCACGCTGAACCCGACGGCCGGGGATCTGAGCGTCTTCCTTCCGATCGAGCAATCGCTGCTCGCGGCTCGGGTGGACGAGCGCGACCGGACTGCGGTCTACGCGCGCTCCAACGTCGCGGCGGCCGTCGCGGGGGCTCTCGGCGCGCTCGCGAGCTCGTTTCCCGTGGCCCTCGCGGCCGCCGCGGACGTGGCGCTGGTCGACGCGATGCGCGCGGGCTTCCTCTTCTACGCGGCCGCGGCGGGGGTGGCGGCCGCCCTCTACGCCCGGCTCGACGAGCCGCGCGCCACGAAGGGTGCCGTGGCGGGGGGCGCGACTGCGGCGCTCGCCGCACCGCCCGCGCGAGCCGCGCTCGGGCGCGACTCGCGGCGCACCGTCCTGCGGCTGGCGGCGCTCTTCACGCTCGACTCCTTCGGCGGTGGTTTCGTGGTGCAGTCGCTGCTCGCGCTCTGGCTGTTCCAGCGCTTCGGATTCTCGCTTCCGGACGCCGCCGCCTTCTTCTTCGTAACCTCGCTGCTCGCGGGCTTCTCGCAGGCCGCCTCGCCCGTCCTGGCGCGCCGGATCGGGCTCGTGCCGACGATGGTCTACACCCACGCCCCGGCGAACGCGTTTCTCGTGGCCGCCGCCTTCGCTCCCAGCGCAGAGTGGACGATCGCGCTGCTGCTCCTGCGCATGACGCTCTCGTCCATGGACGTCCCCGCGCGCCAGGCGTTCGTCATGGCGGCGGTACGGCCCGAGGAGCGCGCGGCGGCGGCCTCGCTCACGAACGTGCCGCGCAGCCTCGGCGGCGCGCTCGCGCCGCTCGCCGCCGGGTGGCTGCTTGCGCGCAGCACGTTCGGCTGGCCGCTCGTGATCGGCGGGGTCCTGAAGCTCGCCTACGACTTCATGCTGCTCTGGGCGTATCGCCGGCACGACGCGTCGCGCGGCGCCGTCTCGCGGCGGCCGAACGCGGGTGACGCGGGCGGCTAGCGCGCGCCCAGGCCCGCGAGGAGCACGCGGACCAGCTCCGCGAGGCGGCGCCGGTACAGCGCCGGGGTCGCGACGGACGCCTTTACCCCCCGGCTCGCCTGCAACAGGAGCTCCGCCGCGGCCGCCGGCGAGACGCCGGCGGCGTCGAGCGCGAGGGCGCCCTCGGCGTCGGCGCGGCGGAGCGCGTCGGCGAGCGCGCGCGCGAAGCGCTCCTCTTTCGCCGCCGCGATGTCCCCGCATACGCGGCTGGTGACCTCGACGAGCTCCGCGCCGTGGGGCGACGCCGCGACGATCTGGAGGAAGCGCAGGCTCTTCGCCTCCAGCGCGCGCCGTACGCGCTCGCCGATCGCTCCCGGCTCCGTGAGAACGGCCACCGCATCCGCGAGCGCCTCGGCGTGGAGCCGCTCCGCCAGGGAGCGGAACACCTCCTCCTTGTTGCGGAAGTGCAGGTAGAGGGCGGCGCGGGAGACCCCGGCCTCGCGCGCGACGTCCTCCATGGAGGTGCGCCGGAAGCCGGTCCGGGCGAAGGCGGCGAAGGC
>DATAGA010000080.1:0-5746 GCA_036257215.1 Myxococcota bacterium | reverse complement strand
GACCCCGTCTTCGCGCCCCTGCGCGAGGGTCTGCGCGAGTGGCTCTCGGAGCGCGCGGCCGCAGCGGGGCTCGACCTCGCCGAGCGCAGCGCGGTGGAACAGGCGCTCGCCGCAGAGGCCGCCGCAGGGCGCCCCGTGCGCCACGGCGCCGACGCGCCGGCGCTCGCTGCGCGGCTGGGCGGCGGGCGGATCCTCTTCAGCGAGCTGCACTTCGAAGGCGGGTTCGCCGACCTCCGGCTCCACCTACACGCCGGCGCCGACGGCCACGCGCTCGCCGGCGCGCAGGCGCGCGGCCGCGTGGCCGAGCTTTCGACGCTCGCCCACGGCGCGCTGGTGGACACACTGAAGCAGCTCGGCGTCGTGACGCCGGCCTTCGCGTCCGCGCCGCCGCCGCAGCTCTCCGAGTGGAGCGCTCTCTCTCGCGCGCGCGAGCGCCTCGAGGCGGGCGACCTCGCCGCGGCGTGGCGGGAGCTCGCGACGTTCGAGGGCTCCGCCGCTGCGCAGCTGCGCGCCGAGATCGACGCGCGCGCCGACGACCCGGGGATCACGCCCGCGATGCGCTCGCGGCTCGCGAACGCGAGCGGGCGCCCCGATCCCGAGTGGCTGCGCGTGCGCGAGGCGCTCAAAGGCGGCGGCGACCGCGAGACGCTGCTGGCCGCCGGCGACGCCGCCGTGGCGCGCGAGGACGCCGAGACCGCCGCGCGGCTGTACGCCCGGGCCGCCGATCTCGACCCGCGGAGCGCGGAGGCGCGCCTCGCGGTCGGCCGCGCGCTCGAGGCGCTCGGGCGCAGCGACGAAGCGGCCGTCGCGTTCCGCGGCGCGCTCGAGCTCGCCCCGAGCAATCCGGAGCCGCACCTGGCGCTCGCGCGCACGCCGACGCTCGAGCCGCGCGAGCGCGCGGAGCACCTGCTGCGCGCCGGCGAGCTGCAGGGCGAGCGCTTCGAGGCGGAGGACGCGACCGCGCGCTTCGAGGAGGCGGGCCGCCTGGACGGCTCGCTGCTCGCGAACGCGCACCGGAGCGTCGCCGCGCTGAACGAGCGGATCGGCAACCACGGCGAGGCGCTGCTCGGCTACGAGCAGTCGGTCGAGCTCGGCGGCGGCGATCCCGTCGCTCTCGCGGGCCTCGGCCGCTCGCGCGCCGCGAGCGGCGACCGCGCCGGCGCCGAGGCCGCGTTCCGCGACGCGCTCGGCAAGGACCCCGAGCTGGCCGCGGCCCTCGGCGGCCTCGGCGAGGTCCTCGCCGAAGAGGGGCGCGCCGACGAGGCGCGGCCCCACCTCGAGAAGGCCGTCGCCCTCGCGCCCGAAGACGTCCGATCGCGCCGCGCTCTCGCCCGTGTCCACGCCGGCCGCGGCGACGCCGCGCAGGCGCTCGCGCTGCTCGAGACCGACGGGCTGCCGGCGGGCGTGAGCGAGCGCGAGCGCGCCGGGCTCCTGCTCGACGCCTCCGAGATCCGGCGCGAGACGGGCGACCTCGCGGGCGCCGAGCGCGCGCTCGACTCTGCGGTCGCGCTGGAGCCCGACGACCCCCCGCTGCGCACGGCGCTCGCCTCGCTGTACGAGGCGAAGGGCGACGCGGCGCGCGCCGAGGTCGAGCGCAACCTCATCGCGAGCCTCACGGCCGGCCGCGGCGCTGCCGAAGCGCCCTCGGCGAGCTCGGCCGAGGCGAAGGCCGTCGCACCTGCGGCCGAGCCCACGCCCCAGTCGGGTGCGTACGCCACCTTCGAGGCGCTCGCGGCGAGCTTCCCGACCGAGGCGCCGACCAGCGGGAAGCCCCTGCGCCGCGTGCTCCTCCTCGGCACGCGCGAGGCCCTCGACGCGGCCGGCCGCGCGCGGCGCTGGCTGCATCCGCGCCGCCCCGACCTCGAGGGGATCGACCTCGCGCTGCTCCAGGCGGCCGTCGAGCGCTTCCCGATCGAGGAGACGCCGGACGCACCGCCCGACGCCGACTCCCTCCTCGAGAAGCTCCTCGCGTTCTCGACCGATCGCGGCGCGATCGCCGCGGTGAACGAGCTCTTCGAGGTGGACGCGGTCTTCGTCGCGCGGCTCTCGAACGAGCGCCGCCCCGACGAGCCGATCTGGGCCGCCGAGCGCCCGCTGCTCGAGGTGCGCCTCCTGGGCGGATCCGACCCGGACGGCGTGTACATCCTCGCCAACCAGCTGCGCCTCGAAGGCGAGGCGACGCTCTGGCGCTGGAACCTGCGCGCCCTCGCGCCGTGGGCGCTGATCCTCGCGCTGCTCGCCTGGCCCTTCGTGCGCGGCTGGGGCTCGGTCGTGGTGAAGCTCGACTACGACATGAAGAACACGCGCGGCTTCTTCCACGTGCGGCTCTCGCGCCGGCCCGGCAAGGCCAGCGCGGGCCGCGAGAACGACGGCCAGAGCAGCCTGAAGCGCTACCAGGGCAAGACGCGCGCGTGGTCGCGTTTCGCGCGCGCCATGGCGGACAACGAGACGCGCTTCCGGCTCGTGCCGGCGCGCGTCTGGTACGTCCACGTCCACGGGCTCCTCACCGACGGCAAGAGCAAGGAGGTGATCGGGAGCTACGTCGAGGAGCGCCAGATCCGCGTCGAGCGCGGTCAGGCGCTGGTGGTGACGTTCAACCTGCGGCCCGAGGAGGCGCCGATCGAGGTGCGCATCACGCGCGGCGGCACCGAGACGCAGGACACGAAGACGCAGGGCTCCGTCGCGCTGCGCGGCGCTCCGGAGACGCTGCGCTACCTCCGCAACGGGAGCGCCCTGCTGCACGTCGGCAACGGGACCCACCGCGTCGCCGTCGGGCTCGGAGACCGTGTATTCGAGGAAGAGATCGTCGTCGCGAACTTGACCGGCGCGAGCGTGTGCGTCCAGGCCGACAACGACGACGCCGCGGTGTTCGTCGGCTGCCCGGACGCGGTCGAGCCCTACCTGCTCGGCGACCTTCCGACCGCGAGCCAGGCGCTCGACCGCGCCGGCCAGACGGAGCTCGCGAACCTGCTGCGCGCCGAATACCACAAGGAGCGCGGCGAGAGCGACAGGGCCGCGCGCTACTACGAGGCCGCCGGCCGCGTGCAGGAAGCGGCGGAGCTCGCGGCGGAGGGCTCGGACGCCAGCCACTCCGCGACGCTGTTCGAGCAGGCGGGCGACTTCGGCCGCGCGGCCGAGCGCTTCCGCGAGTCCGGCGAGTACGAGCGCGCCGCCGCGGCGTTCGAGGCGGCCTTCGACTACGAGGGCGCCATCGATTGCTACCGGCGCGCGGGCGTGGCGGACAAGGTGCTCGAGCTGCTCGAGCGCACCGGCCGCAGCTTCGAGGCCGCGGAGGCCGCGCTGCGAGCAGGAGACGGAGATCGCGCCATCCGCAACCTGCAGCAGGTGGACCTGCGCGATCCCGACTACGCCGAGGCGTGCCGCATGCTGGGGACGCTCTTCAGCGAGCGCGGCGAGCTCGATCTCGCGGCCGCGAAGCTCGCCGACGCCGTCACGGCGTCGGGCGACGTCGACTCCGCGGCGCTCGAGCTGCTCGAGCAGTACGGCGACACGCTCGAGCGCGCCGGCCAGACCGAGCGCGCGCTCGAGGTGTTCGAGGCGATCCGCAAGCGCGACTTCGGGTACGCCGGCGTCGCGCAGCGCGTCGAGTCGCTCCGCGACCTGCGCCGCACCCAGCAGCAGAGCGTCGGCGGCGTCACGCGCGCGCACGTGGCGCCCCAGGCCGGTGCCGGCGGCGCGGAGAGCCGCTACGAGATCCTCGGCGAGCTCGGCCGCGGCGGCATGGGCGTCGTGTACCAGGCGCGCGACCGGCGGCTCGGCCGCGTGGTGGCTCTCAAGCAGCTGCCCGACAACCTGCGCGAGAACCCGACCGCCGTGCAGCTCTTCCTGCGCGAGGCCCGCGCGGCGGCCGCGCTCAACCACCCGAACATCGTGACGCTCTTCGACGCCGACCAGGAAGACGGCAACTACTACCTCACGATGGAGTTCCTCGACGGGCTCCCGCTCGACCGGATCCTCAAGAAGCGCGGGAAGCTCTCGCTGCGCGACTGCGCCCGCCTCGGCCAGCAAATCGCGACGGGCCTCCAGTACGCGCACGAGCGCCACATCGTCCACCGCGACGTGAAGACGTCGAACCTCTTCTTCACCAAGGACCGAGTGGTGAAGATCATGGACTTCGGCCTCGCGAAGATGATGCAGGAGGTGCGCCGCGCCGCGACCGTGATCGGCGGAACGCCCTACTACATGGCCCCCGAGCAGGCGACCGGCGAGAACGTCGACCACCGAGCGGACCTCTACGCGCTCGGCGTGACGCTGTTCGAGCTCGCGACCGGGACGCTTCCCTTCCGCGAAGGCGACGTCACCTGGCACCACCGCCACACGCCCCCGCCCGACCCGCGCGGCGTCGCGCCCGAGCTGCCCGACGCGTACGCGGACCTCGTGCTGCAGCTGCTCGCCAAGGAGCCCGCGGACCGGCCTGCGTCAGCAGCCGAAGTCGGCGCGAGGCTCGCCGAGATCGGGCGCGCCGCGGGGTGATCGGACCCCAGACGGTCCGGGCGCGAGCGAGGTAGCCTACCGCCGCGCATCGGAGGGGTGGGGGAATGGCTCGGCGATCGCGCGCCGCCTCGCGGGCTCGTGCGGCCCGTGCGGCGCGTGCGCGCACCTCGCGGCGCGCCGGCGCGACGCTGCTCGGTGCGGCGCTCTTCCTCGCGCTCGCGTCGGGCTCGTGCTCGAGCCCGCCGCCGCCGCGCCACGCCGACGACCTCTGCGCGCTGCTCGCCGAGCGCGACGGCTGGTGGGACGCGACCGAGCACGCGGCGGCGCGCTGGGGAATCGCGCCCGGCCTCCTGCTCGCGATCATCCACCAGGAGTCCGGCTTTCGCGCGCAGGCACGCGCGTCGCCGCGCTTCCTCGGCGTCGCGTTCGCGCCCGCCTCGTCGGCGTACGGCTATCCGCAGGCGACCAGCGGCGCGTGGCGCGACTACCAGCGGGCGACCGGGCGCCGGCGCGCGCGGCCGGACCGCTTCGGCGACGCCGTCGACTTCGTGGGCTGGTACGCGGACCTCGTGCACCGCAGCGTCGGCGTCGCGAAGGGCGACGCCTACCGCCTCTACCTCGGTTACCACGAGGGCCCGACGGGCTTGCGCACGGGGACGCACGCAGCGAAGCCCTGGCTGCTCGAGGTGGCGCGCCGCGTCCAGGCGCGGGCCGTCCGCTTCGAGCAGGACGCCGCGCAATGCGGCGGGCTCAGTTCCGCGGCCGTTTCGCCGATTCTCTAGCGGGGCCGTGCCGGCGCGGGCGCCGGCCCGCCGAGCGGAGCGGGACGGTGGGGGAGATCGAGGACGCGGCCGAACCGCCGTCGGACCGCCTCGGGGACGAGGCGCCGGCGGCGTCCGAGCCCCTCGCCGTGCGCGGATTCGGCGTGAACGCGGGCGCGGCGCTCGAGATGCGCGAGCGCTTCGCGCACAACCCGGACTCGGTTCACCCGAGCTGGGCGGCCCTCTTCGCACGCGCACCGTCGCCGGCCGGGCCGGCGGGCGCGCCCGCCGTTCCGGAGAAGCACGCCCGCGTCCTGCGCCTGATCCACGCCTACCGCGCGCGCGGCCACCGCGTGGCCGCGACCGACCCGCTCGGCGCGAGCCCGTCTTACTTTCCCGAGCTCGACCCCGCGCACTACGGCCTCGGCCAGGACGACCTGGCGCGCGAGTTCCTCACCGGCGACCTCCCGGGCGGGACGGTGCAGCCTCTCGGGCGCATCCTCGCGCGCCTGCGCGCGACGTACTGCCGC
>DATAGA010000077.1:0-2346 GCA_036257215.1 Myxococcota bacterium | reverse complement strand
CTCGGCGCCGAAGTGGACGAGCTCCTTGAGCCGGGAGGAGCTCACGTAGAAGTACTCCTCGCTCGTCATCATGAACACGGTCTCGACCGCGGGGTTGAGCCGCTTGTTCATCAGCGCCATCTCGAACTCGTACTCGAAGTCTGCCATCGCGCGCAGCCCGCGGATCATGACCGTCGCCCCGATCTGGCGCGCGAAGTCGACGACCAGCCCGTCGAAGTGCGTGATGCGGACGCCGGGGACGTCGGCCAGCACCTCGCGCAGCATGCCGAGGCGCTCCTCAGCCGTGAACGTGCCCTTCTTCGCGACGTTGGTCGCCACCGCGACCACGAGGTTCGGGAAGATCGCGTGCGCCCGGTGCACCATGTCGAGGTGCCCGTTGGTGATGGGGTCGAAGCTCGCGGCGAAGAGGGCCAGACGCCCGTCCGGTCCGTCCCTCACGCTCCGTCCTCCCTGCCGGCCGCGCCGGCGTTCTGCGCCCCCGCTGCGCCGCCCGGCGCATCCGCGCAGGCGTACCGCGCGACCACAGTGTCTCCGTAGCGCCGCTCGTCGGCGATCACCAGGCCGGGAACGCGCTCCGGAGGATGGCGCCGCGACGTCTCGAACACCAGGGTCCCGCCCGGCGCGAGGAGGCCGGCGTCCGCGAGCGCGCGCAGCGCCGGGCCGGTGTCGGCGGCGCCGTAGGGCGGATCGACGAGCACGAGGTCGAAGCGGGCCCGCTCGCGCGCGAGCCGGGCGAGCGCGCCGTGCACCGCACCGCGCAACACGCGCGAACGCTCGGCGAGGCCGAGGCTTGCGAGGTTCGCCTCGAGACAGGCGAGCGCGGGACCGGCGCGCTCGACGAACACCGCCTCCGCCGCGCCCCGGGACAGCGCCTCGATGCCGAGCGCGCCAGTGCCGGCGAAGAGGTCGAGCACGCGGGCGCCCGCAAGCTCCGGCAGGCGCGCGAACACGGACTCCCGTACGCGATCGGACGTCGGACGCACGGCGGCCCCCCGCGGCGCCCGCAGCCGCCGCCCCGCGAGCGTGCCGCCCGTCACCCGCAACGGCGCCCCGGGGGTCGCGCCGCCGCGCGGGATTCGTCGCGTTCGCCTTGCATATCGCCGCGCTCGTTCCTTAGACTCCGCGCCCTGCGGTCGCGCCGGGCGACACGCTACGGTGACCCGGGGACGGCACGAAGTGAACCGGCCCCTTCTCTCGCGCGCCAGCGCGCCGACACCAGGAGACCCATCCGAGCCATGCAGAACGCCGCCGTGGAGCGCCAGAAGAAGCTGTTGGCCGAGCGACTCGCCGTGATCCGCGGCCCGCGATCACAGCGGCAGTTCGCCCGCGACCTCGGCGTGTTCCAGCAGAACGTGAACCGCTACGAGAGCGGCACCACGCCGCACGCCGACTTCCTGATCCGGCTCGCCCTGAAGGAGAACGTCTCCCTCGACTGGCTGATGATCGGGAAGGGGCGCCCGCGCCGGAGCGGTCGCTAGGAGACCACCCGCCCTGGGAGCGCGACCCGAGAGTCGTCGCAGCCGTTTCCTTGCCGGATCCGGATAGCCGACCGAGCCGGCTTCGCCGGCTCCCGTCGGCTAGGGAACCTCGGCGAGCGCCTGCGCGAAGGCGTCGAGCGCGGCCATGCCACCGCCGACGTCGCCGCGCAGCCCGTTGAGCAGCACGGAGAAGATCCGGACGTCACCGTCCGGCCCCTCTGCGTAGCCCGAGAGCGCGACCACCGACGAGAGCAGACCGGTCTTCGCGCGCACGCGCCCGCGCGCGCCGCGCGCGCGCCGGCGCAGCGTCCCGTCCGTGCCGGCGATCGGGAGCCCCGCCGTCAGCTCGGGGCCGAGCCCGAACTTGCGGTCCGCGAGGGCGAGCGCCTCGACCAGAAGCCGCGGCGTGGCGCGGTTCGCCGGCGAGAGCCCGGAGCCGTCGACGATCGCGACACCGCCGAGCGGCAGCCCGAGCCCGGCGAGGACGGAGTGCGTCGCAGCGGCGCCCGCCTCGAAAGTGCCGCGCGCGGCGCCGCGCTGGACCGCGAGGTCCTTGACCAGTGTCTCGCCGACCTCGTTCAGGCTGTACTTGAGGAAGGGCGTTACGACCTCGCCGACGCTCGGGCCGTAGAAATCGTGCACGAACGCGGCGCCGACCGGCGCGGGCGCGACGCGGACCTCGCCCGTCACGTCCACGCCCACGGCCTCGAGCTGGAGCCGCAGGACCGCGCCCGCGTAGCGCACCGGGTCGAGCACGCTGCGCGGCACGGCCCGCGGCCTCGCCCCCGCGGGCACCGAGCCCGACACGACGACGCGTTCCCCCCGCGGTCCGAGCTCGCGCTCGACCCGCAGCCGGTTGCGCGACCGG
>DATAGA010000066.1:0-1716 GCA_036257215.1 Myxococcota bacterium | reverse complement strand
GCGGTCGCGCACCGACGCTCCGAATGCGGCCTCGATCGTTGCGCGCTGGAAGGCGAGGAGCGACTCCGAGGACGTGAAGACCGCGGCGAGCCGTCCGGGCGGGAGCGGCCGCCCCGCCTCGAGCATCGCGCGGCCGACGAGGTGGAGCGACGACGGGTAGCCCTGCACGTAGCGCGCCGGCGCCGCGTGGATCCCGTCGACGTAGGCGCGCAGGTTCTCGGGCGTCATGTGATAGAGCGAGAACAGGGTCTGGCGGCCGTGGAAGTTCGTCCGCCAGAAGGGCGGTCGCTTCTGCCCGAACGGCACGACGATCTGGCCGCCGAAGGTGAGGTGCGGCGCGCCCAGCGCGACGCCGCTGGCGCGGCGCAGCCGCCACACGGTCGCGTACTCCTCCGCGAGCGCCTCCGGCGTGTACCAGAGCGGAAGCGCCGTGCCGGTCGTGCCGCTGGTCTTGCCCTTGCGCAGCCGGGCGGGCGGGACGTCGGCCGCGAGGAACGCCTCCGGCTGCTCGCGGTATGCCGACTTCTCGAGCGGCGGGATCGCCGCAAGGGTGCGGGTCATCGCCTCGAGGGGGTCGCGCGCGTCCGAGGGCGGCGGCAGATCGCGGTAGTAGGGAACGTGCGCGCGCGCGCGGCGCACGAGCACGTGGAGCCGCTCGCGCTGGAGCGCGTGGAGCCGCTCCAGCGGGCCGCGGCCGCTGTCCTCCCACGCCGCGAGCGTGCGCTCGAAGTACGGCGTGAAGCGCGAGCGCGCGCGTTGCCAGCCCGCGTAGCTGCAGAGCGCGTTCTGGGCGAAGACCGGCAGCGCGTCGTACAGCCGGTTCATCGGGCCGAGGCCCCTGCTCCCACGGCCTCGAGCTTCGCGAGGTACGTCTTCGCGAGGCCGCCCCAGTCGTAGGGACGGCCGAGCTGCTCGAGCCCGGCCTCCCCGAGCTTGCGGCACAGAGCGGGATCGGCCGCGAGCCGCGTGACGGCCTCGAGCAGCTGCTCCTCGTTCTCCGGCTCGATGCAGATCCCGGCCCCCGCCCGGCCGACGAGATCGGCGGCGAAGCCCTCGACGCCGAGCACGATGGGCTTCGCCATCCCGGCCGCCTCGAAGATCTTCGACGGGAGCACCGTCTGGAACAGCGGCGTGCGGGTCAGGTGGACGAGGCAGGCGTCCGCGGCCGCGAGGACCTCGGGCATGCGCGCCTTCGGCAGTCGACCCGTGAACACGACGGCGTCGAGCCCCTCGGCGCGCGCCTGCGCCTCGAGCTCCTCGCGCACGGCGCCGTCGCCGACGAGCAGGAAGCGCACGTCGTCGCGGCCCTCGGCCCGCAGCCGGCCCGCCGCGCGCAGCGCGACGTCGAGGCCGCAGCCCATGCCGATCGTCCCGACGTAGGCGCACACGAAGCGCCGGCCCAGCCCCCACTCGTCGCGCAGCCGACCGTCGTCCGGCCGCGGCTGGAACACGCCGCCGTCGACCCCGTTCGGGATTACGGAGATCCGCTCGGCCGGGACGCCCCGCGCCTCGAGCTCGCGCCGGTAGCCGTCCCCCACGGTCACGATCTCGCGCGCAGCCGCGTACATGCGCCGCTCGAGCCACTCGAGCAGTCGGATGAGCGGCGACCCCTTCATCGCGCCGACCGCAACGATCGACTCCGGCCACAGGTCGCGGATCTCGAGGACGAGCGGCGCGCGCCGCAGCCGGCTCGCGAACACGCCCGCCCAGCCGGCA
>DATAGA010000053.1:0-2715 GCA_036257215.1 Myxococcota bacterium | reverse complement strand
GCGGTCGCGCCGCGCGCCGAGAAGCGGCGCACCTCGCGCAGCTCGCGGTGGATCAGGTAGGCGAGGGGGCCGAGCGAGCCGAGGAAGACGCCGACGACGGCGTAGGGCGTGAAGGGGAGCCGGCGTTCGCGCGAGTCGGTCCACATCCACGCGAGCGCGAGACCGATCGCGATCGCGAGGTCGACGATGGTGGCGATGCCGGCCGGGGTCGCGAGCATCGTCTGCCAGAAGCCGACGTAGCCGTGGACCGAGACGACGTAGACGTTCAGCGCGGCGAAGTCGAGGAAGAGCAGGGCGAGGATGGCGAGGCGGATCATGGCGTCTCCTTGGTTGGCGCCTGGGCGCGCCGACTCGGAGAGCAAGCGCCGTGCCGGCCGCGGGACGCCGTCCGGCGCTCGCGCCAGGCCCGGGTGTGGCGCCCGCGCCACGGCCGCTGTGGCGCGGGCGCAACACCGGGCGGCGGCGCGGGGCCTCCGGGCGCCGCGGGCGGCACCCGGGCGCGGGGGCCCGCCCGGCACGCCGCTTGCTCCCGCCCGGTACCATGCGATCCGTGACGCGGCGGCGGCTCGATCTCCTCGGGACGGCGGCGGGCCTCGTTCTCGGCGCGACCGACACGCTGCTCCTCGCCTGGAGCGGCGTCGAGATGACGTTCGCGGGGCGCGACGCCTCGCTGCTCGTCGGCGCGACCTTCACGTCGAGCCTCGCCATCTTCGGCTTCCTGGCGGGGCGCCTCGCGCTCGCTCGCGCGCGCGTCCGCGCCGACGCCGAGACGATCCGGGCGCAGGGCGAGGCGCTCGCGGCGTCGCAGCGCGTCGCGTTCGAGAACGAGAAGCTCGCCGCGATCGGCCGGCTCGCCGCGGGCATCGCGCACGAGGTGCGCAACCCGCTCGGCGTCGTGCGCGCGTCGGCCTCGCTCGTGCAGGAGCACTTCCACGACGGCGACGACGCGCACCGCGCGTGCCGTTTCATCGTCGAAGAGACCGACCGACTCGACGGGCTCATTGCGTCGCTGCTCGCCTTCGCGCGCCCCAACGCGCTCGCGCTGCGCGCGGTGCCCGTCGCCCAGCTCGTCTCGAGGGCCGAGGGGCTCGCGCGCGAGGCGCTCGCAACCCGCGGCGCCGCCCTCGTGCGGCGCGACGGCGGCGCCCTCGATGAGACCGTCACCGCGGACTCGGAGCTGCTCGCGCAGCTCGTGCTCGGCCTCGTCACGAACGCGGCGGAAGCCGTGGCGCCCGGCGGCACCATCGAGCTGCGCGCTCGCTGCGACGACGGGCGGGTCGCGATCGCGGTCGCCGACGACGGGCCGGGCGTTCCCCCCGCCGACCGCGAGCGCGTCTTCGAGCCGTTCTTCACGACGAAGGAGCGAGGAACGGGCCTCGGCCTGGCGATGGCGGACCGGATCGCGCGCGCCCACGGCGGCACGCTGCGGGTCGTGCCCGGCGCGGGCGCCGGACCCGGTGGCCGCGGCGCGTGTTTCGAGCTCTCGCTGCCGCGCGGCGCCTCGCATCCTGCGCTCGGCGCGGGCGCGCAGGCCGCGGCGGCGTGACGCCCCGCATCGCGGTCCTCGACGACGAGCCGCGGCTCGTCGCGATCCTCGAGATGCTGCTGCGCCGCGAGGGCTACGAGGCGCGCGGGTTCGGTCAGCCCGAGGCCGCCCTCGCGGCGCTCGAGCAGGAGCGCTTCGACCTGCTGCTCACCGACCTGCGCATGCCCGGGCTCGACGGCCTCGCGGTGCTCGAGCGGGTGCGCGAGGCCGACCCGGACCTGCCGGTCGTGATCATGACCGCGCACGCGACCGTGGCGACGGCGCTGCGCGCGGTGCGGCTCGGCGCGTTCGACTACGTCGAGAAGCCGTTCGACAACGACGACGTCCGCGCGCTCGTCGCGCGGGCGCTCGACCACTCGCGGCTGGCCCGCGAGAACCGCTACCTGCGCGCCGAGTTGCGCGGCCGCGCGGGCGCCGACGCGATCGTCGCCGAAGGCGACGCCATGCGCGCCGTGCTCGACCTCGTGCGCCGCGCCGCGCGCTCCACGGCCACCGTGTTGGTGAGCGGCGAGAGCGGCACGGGGAAGGAGCTCGTCGCGCGGGCCGTCCACGTCCAGTCCGACCGCGTCGGCGGGCCTTTCGTCGCGGTGAACTGCCGCGCGCTCGCCCCGGGCGTCCTCGAGAGCGAGCTGTTCGGCCACGAGCGCGGCGCGTTCACGGGCGCCGACCGCGCGCGCGCGGGCCTCTTCGAGCGCGCCGGCGGCGGGACGCTCTTCCTGGACGAGATCGGCGACGTCTCGCTCGAGTTCCAGGCAAAGCTGCTGCGCGTCCTGCAGGAGCGGCGCGCCACGCGCGTCGGGGGGAGCGAGGAGCGCGCGCTCGACTTCCGCCTCGTCGCGGCGAGCCAACGCGACCTGCGCCGCGAGATCGAGGCCGGCCGCTTCCGCGAGGATCTCTACTTCCGGCTCGCGGTGATCCCGATCCAGCTGCCGCCGCTGCGCGAGCGGCGCGACGAGATCCTCCCGCTCGCCCGCCACTTCTTCGCGCGCGCGAACGCGGGGCGCCAGCCTCCCCTCGCCGGCTGGAGCGCGGAGGTGGAAGCGCACCTCCTGCGCCACGACTGGCCGGGCAACGCGCGCGAGCTCGAGAACGCGATCGAGCGCGGCGTCGTGCTCGCGCGCGGCGAGCGCATCGAGCTCGAGGACCTGTTGCTCGACGCCGGCCCGGAC
>DATAGA010000004.1:0-18399 GCA_036257215.1 Myxococcota bacterium | reverse complement strand
GGCGCCGTGCCCCGGGAGCCCTTCGAGCCGGGCGAGCCGCATCACGTCCGAGCCGAGCTCGCGCAGCTTGGGCGGCTCGAAGCGCACGAAGCTCGTGCGCTTGAGGAAGTCCTCGACGCCGAGCGGCGAGAAGAAGCGCGCGGTGCCGCCGGTCGGCAGCACGTGGTTCGGGCCCGCGAGGTAGTCGCCCACCGCGACCGGCGTGTAGTGCCCGAGGAAGACGCCGCCCGCGTTCTTCACGCGCTTGAGCAGGTTCTCGGCGTCGTCGACGGCGAGCACGAGGTGCTCCGGCGCGAAGCGGTTGGAGAGCTCGATCGCGTCGCTGAGGTCGCGCGCGACGACCACGGCGCCGCGCGTGGCGAGCGACTTGCGCGCGATCTTCTCGCGCTCGTGCTTCTTGAGCTGGCGCTCGAGCTGCTCCTGCACGCGAGGGACGAGCGCCTTCACGTGCGTGATCAGCACCGCGCACGCCATCTCCTCGTGCTCGGCCTGCGAGAGGAGGTCCGAGGCGACCCAGGCCGGCGTCGCGGAGCGGTCGGCTACGACGACGACCTCGGTGGGTCCCGCCTCCGAGTCGATCCCGACCTCGCCGAAGACGAGGCGCTTCGCCTCCTGCACGTAGACGTTCCCCGGGCCGACGATCTTGTCGACGCGCGGCACGCTGGCCGTGCCGTAGGCGAGCGCGGCGATCGCCTGCGCGCCGCCCATCTTGAACACGCGGTGCACGCCCGCGATGCGCGCGGCCATCAGCACCTCGGGCCGGATGCGGCCGTCGGGCTGGGGCGGCGTCGCCATGAGGATCTCCGGCACCTCGACGACCGAGGCCGGCACGGCGTTCATGATGACGGTCGAGGGGTAGGCGGCCTTCCCGCCCGGGACGTAGATGCCGACGCGCTCGAGCGGCCGCACGCGCTGGCCGAGGTAGCCGCCGCCCTCCTCGCGCACCTCCCAGCTCGAGGGGATGCGCTTGCGGTGGAAGTCGCGCACGCGCATCGCGGCCTTGCCGAGCGCCGCGCGGTCCGGGGGCTCCACGGCTTCGCAGGCGGCGTCCCACTCCTGCCGCGTCACCTCGAGCGCGGAGAGCTTCGCGCCGTCGAGCTTGCGCGTCTGGAGCAGCACCTCCTCGTCGCCGACCTCGCGCACGCGCTCGACGATCTTGCGCACGATCTTCTCGATCGCGTCGTCGCGCTCGTCGCGGCGGCGGCAGAGCCGCTCGAACGCCGCCTCGAAGCCGGGCTTCCCCGACTCGAGCACCCGCGGAATGCCCTTCGTGCTAGCTCGACTCGCCATCGGGACCCCCTCCCGTCCGTCGATCCGTCGGCGCGGCCTCCGCCGCGCGAGCCGTCACCACCCGCGGCCGTGCGGCCGCATCGCGTACGACGCCGACCTCGCGCAGGCCGGCCGCCTGCAGCCAGCGCGCGACCGTGTCCGCCTGCGCCTCGCCCACCTCGAACGCCGCCGCGCCGCCGGGCGCGAGGTGCTCGCCGACCTCGGCGGCCAGGCGGCGCAGCAGGTCGGTGCCGTCGGGCCCCGCGAAGAGCGCGGCGCGCGGCTCGTGGCGCAGCTCGGGCGGGAGCCCGGCCTCGTCGCGCAGCGCGACGTACGGCGGGTTCGAGGCGACGAGGTCGAAGCGCTCGCCCGCGACGGGCGCGAAGCCGTCGCCCGCAAGGAAGGCGACGCGGTCGGCGACGCCGTTGCGCTCCGCGTTGCGTGCGGCGACGGCGAGCGCGGCCGGCGAAAGGTCGGTCGCGGTGACGTGCGCCTTCGGCAGCTCGCTCGCGAGCGCCACGGCGATCGCGCCCGAGCCGGTGCCCAGGTCGAGCACGCGCAGCTCCGCTTCGCGCTCGCGCACGCGGCCGAGGAGCCAGTCGACGAGCGTCTCGGTCTCCGGCCGCGGCACGAGGACGTCAGGCGTCACCTCGAACGGGAGCGACCAGAACTCCTTGCGGCCGACGAGCTGGGCGACCGGCACGCGCTCGTCGGCGCGCCGGCGCACGAGCTCGCGGAAGCGGGCGCGCTCCTCCGCGCCGACGGGCTTCTCGAAGTCTAGGTAGAGCCGCAGCCGGTCGCAGCCGAGCGCCGCGGCGAGGAGGCACTCCGCGTCGAGCCGGGCCGACTCGATGCTCTTCGCCGCGAAGTGGCCCTGCGTCCAGCGCAAGAGCTCGAGCACGGTCCAGCGGCGGGGCTGGCCGCTCTGCGGTCGAGGCGCCGGGGCGGGGATGCGTTCCGTCATCGCCCCGCTCCCTCGGCGAGCGCCTGCTTCTCGGCCTCGGCGGCCATGTGCTTGCGCACGCCCTCGAGCAGCTCGCCGAGGTCGCCCTCGAGCACTTGCTCCAGGCGGTGCACGGTGATGCCCGCGCGGTGGTCGGTGATGCGCGACTGCGGGAAGTTGTAGGTGCGGATCTTCTCGGTGCGCGCGCCGGTCCCGACCTGGGCGCGCCGCTCGCTCGCGCGCTCCTCGGCCGCCCGGCGCTGCTCCACCTCGAGCAGGCGCGCGCGCAGGATCTTCAGCGCCCGCGCCTTGTTCTTGTGCTGCGACTTCTCGTCCTGGCACTGGACGACGGTGTTGGTCGGGATGTGCGTGATGCGCACCGCCGAGTCCGTCGTGTTGACGCTCTGGCCGCCCGGCCCGCCCGAGCGGAAGACGTCGATCCGCAGGTCCTGCGGGTCGATCTCGATCTCGACCTCCTCCGCCTCGGGCAGCACGGCCACAGTCACGGTCGACGTGTGGATGCGCCCCGCACTCTCCGTCTCGGGCACGCGCTGCACGCGGTGCACGCCGCGCTCGTGCTTCAACTCGCCGAAGACGCCCTCGCCCGAGACGCCCGCGATCACCTCGCGAAAGCCGCCCTTCTCGCTCTCCGAGGTCGAGAGCAGCTCGACCTTCCAGCCCTTCGCCTCGGCGTAGCGCTGGTACATGCGGAACAGCTCGGCCGCAAAGAGTGCCGCTTCCTCGCCGCCCGTGCCGGCGCGGATCTCGAGGATGGCGCTCTTGTCGTCGGTCGGATCCCGCGGCACGAGCAGCGCGCGGATCTCTCCATCGAGCTCCGCGCGCGCGGCCTCGAGCCGCTCGACCTCGCCGCGCGCGAGCTCCTGCATCTCCGCGTCGCCCTCGGCGAGCAGCTCGCGCGCCCCGGCGAGCTCGGCGCTCGCGTTCTCGAAGCGGCCCGCCGCGTCGACGAGCGGACGCAGCTGGCCGAGCTCGCGCGCCACGCGCGCATACTCGCCCGGCGCGCGCGAGAGCGCGGGGTCGGCGAGCCGCGCCTCGAGCGCGGCGGCCCGGGCCAGGACGTCCTGGATGCGGTCGGTCAGCTCGGACATGACACCCTTTCCCCTCGGGGCGTCGCCGAGCGGGACGGGAAAAACGACTTCAGCTTCGGGGGGTTAAAGACGGTCCGCGCAGCGATGCGCGTGCGCGGAGGGGCGCAGAGGGGCGCGATCGCAGCGGCGCGGACGAGGGCGAGGCACGTCGGGACGGTCGCCCATCGCAGAGACCCCTGCAAGCCGGGCTCGGCGTGGCAACTCCTACAAGACGACGTGTCGGATTTACCGCGTGTCGGATTTGCCGACGGTCGACGCGCCGCCCAGGAGGCGCGGGAAGCGCTGCTCGTAGTCGCGCTTCGTCTCCTGCGCGTGCCACGGGTAGCTCCAGATGCGCACCTCGCCGACCGCGAACCCGAGCGCGCCCGAGCCCCAGCCGCTGCCTTCGTCGAAGCCCTCCGCCACGATCAGCGCCCCTGCGAGGTTGAGGCCCAGGTTGGCCAGGTGCGGCACCCACGCGCGCCGCTCGCGCTGCGCCTGCTCGGCGGCGCGTTCGAGGATCTCTTCCGCCCGCGCGAGTCGGCGCGCGCACCCGTCCGGCGCGCCCGGGTCGATCGCGGCGAGCTCGTCTGGAGCCTTGCGAATCACCGGCGGAGCCACCAGGTTGCGCGTCAGCCCGATGCCCGACTTCACCGCGTTCACGACCTGATCGGCGCGCTCGCCGCCGTCGTCCTCGAAGCCGGCTTGCACGCTCGAGACGACGATCCCGCCGCCGTAGACGGCGTTCCACGCGTTCCACCAGCGGTTCGCGTAGCGCGCGTGCCGCGCGAAGCGCCCTTCGAGGAAGCGCAGACGCGCCGCGGTGTCGGCGTCGCAGCGGTCGACGGCTTCGAGCCGCGGCGAAGGCCCCGCCTGGTCCCACGTCGCACAGCCGACGCAGGCGAGCAGGGCGAGCGCCGCGGCGGCGCGCAGTGCGCGAGGGATTGGAGCGATGGCAGCTCGCGACATGGGCGACTCCCTGTCGCCCCGATCTGCAGCAAGCGTGCCAGCGGCGGGTTCCTGCGGGGAGTCGACCTCGCGGGCGGACGCCGCGGTCTACGAGTTCATCGAGTCGAGGAACTCGGCGTTCGACTCGGTGACCTTCACCTTCTCGAGCAGGAACTCCATCGAGTCGACCGGATTGAGCGGCGAGAGCACCTTGCGCAGCACGTACATCCGGTTCAGCGTGCTCTCGTCGAGCAGCAACTCCTCGCGCCGCGTCGCGCTCTTGTTGATGTCGATCGCCGGGAACGTGCGGCGGTCGGCGAGCTTGCGGTCGAGCACGATCTCGCTGTTCCCGGTGCCCTTGAACTCCTCGAAGATCACCTCGTCCATGCGCGAGCCCGTCTCGATCAGCGCGGTGCCGATGATCGTGAGGCTGCCGCCCTCTTCGACGTTGCGCGCCGCGCCGAAGAAGCGCTTCGGCTTGTGGAGCGCGTTCGAGTCCACGCCGCCCGAGAGGATCTTCCCGGAGTGCGGCGCCACGGTGTTGTGCGCGCGGGCGAGCCGCGTGATCGAGTCGAGCAGGATCACGACGTCGCGCTTGTGCTCGACCAGCCGCTTCGCCTTCTCGATCACCATGTCGGCCACCTGGACGTGGCGCGTAGCGGGCTCGTCGAAGGTCGAGGAGATCACCTCGGCCTTCACGTTGCGCTGCATGTCGGTCACCTCCTCGGGCCGCTCGTCGATCAGCAGCACGATGAGGAAGGCCTCGGGGTGGTTGGCGGCGATCGCGTTGGCGATGTCCTTGAGGATCATCGTCTTGCCGGCCTTCGGCGGCGACGTGATCAGCGCGCGCTGGCCCTTCCCGATCGGAGCGATGAGGTCGATGATGCGGGTGGTCAGCCCACCGGCCGCCGCCTCCAGCGTGAACTTCTGCTGCGGGTAGAGCGGCGTCAGGTTGTCGAAGAGGATCTTGTGGCGGGTCGCCTCGGGCGACTCGAAGTTGATCGACTCGATCTTGAGCAGCGCGAAGTAGTGCTCGCCTTCCTTGGGCGGGCGGATCTGGCCGCAGATCGTGTCGCCGGTGCGCAGGTTGAAGCGGCGGATCTGGGACGGCGAGACGTAGATGTCGTCCGGCCCCGAGAGGTAGTTCTGGTCTGGCGCGCGCAGGAAGCCGTAGCCCTCGGGCTTGATCTCGAGCACGCCCTCGGTGAAGACCTTGCCGTCGCCCTCGGTCTTGGCCTTCAGGATCGAGAAGAGCAGGTCCTGCTTGCGCATCCCCGCCGCGTTCTCGATCTGGAGCTCCTCGGCGAGCTCGGTCAGGTCCTTCACGCTCTTCGTCTTCAGGTCGCGGACGTACGTACGCTCCCCCGGCGCCTCGTCCGAGCCTTCGATATAGACCTCGTCCTCGCCCCAGGTGTCGTCCCGCGCGTCGAAGTCGCGCTCGCGCGCGGGCCGCATGCCGTTCCCGCGCGGCCGGCGCCCGCGCCCGCGGCGTCCCCGGTCGCCGCGATCGCCACGGTCGCCTCGGTCGCCTCGATCGCCGCCCCGGTCGCCCTGACGGGCTCCGGGCAGGGTTCCGGACGGGTCGGGTGCGTGCGTACTCAAGCTGTCCTCGTGCGTCATTTCACCGACTGGTGTTACGTGGTTTCGGCGGCGAGGGAAGGCTCGGGCGCCGACCGACCTCTGGGCGCCGCGCGGGCGGGGGAGGTCGGATGCTACGCGAGCCGCCTTCCGCGACGGCGCGCGTCGTTCTGGTGTGTCAGTGGGCGTCCTGCTCGGTGGCTCCGCGTCGGGCCCGGTCTGCTTCCGGCTACAGGGTGGATCCCTGGATCGGAGGCCCCGCGGCCGGAGTTGACGGGAATTTCGAGGGGGCCGGACGGCGAACCCAACCTACCCCGCGCGCGCTCCCGGTGTCAAGCCCTCCGGCGCACGCGAATCCAGTGCAACAACCGTCCCGCGCGCTCGCCGTCACGGCGGTAGCTCTCGAAGCGCCGCTCGTCACAACGCGTGCACGCGTCGGGCAGCGCAGCGACCGCCGCGGGGGGAATCGACGTCGCGAGCTCGCGCTGCGCGAGCCCGCCGAGGTCGACGCGCGCGTGACCCGCGCGCGTCGCGACGAGGTGCTCGTCGAGCGCTGCGCCGAAGCGAGCGCGCAGGCGCGCGAGCACGGGCTCGTCGACCTCGTAGCAGCAAAGGCCGATGCACGGGCCCACCACGGCGACGAGCGACGCCGGCGGCACGCCGGCCTCGCGCAGTGCGTCGAGTGTGGCCGCGATCACACCGTCCGCGAGACCGCGCCAGCCCGCGTGGATCGCCGCCGCCACGCGCGCGCCGTCGCCTGCAAGAAGGATGGGAACGCAGTCGGCCGTGACGATGCCGACCGCCGCGCCCGGTGCGTCGCTCCACACCGCGTCCGCCTCGCCGAGCTCGGCGCCGTCGCCGCGCGCGCGCGCGACCGCCGTGCCGTGCACCTGGCGCGGGCGCGCGAGCGCGGACGGCTCGGGCGCGCCGCGCACGCCGAAGCCGTGCTCGGCGCCGCGCGCGGCGAGGAGCGGGTGCGCGAGCGGCACGCTCATGACGTGAGCCGCGCGAGCAGCGCGCCCAGGTCGGCGGGCAGCGGCGCCTCGAACCGCAAACGCTCGCCGCTGCGCGGATGGTCGAAGCCGAGGACGGCGGCGTGGAGCGCCGGACGCGCGAGCAGCGCCGCGCCCCCGCGCGCGCGCCCGTACACCGGGTCGCCGACGAGCGGGAGCCCGACCGACGCGAGGTGCACGCGGATCTGGTGCGTGCGACCCGTCTCCGGCCTCACCTCGAGCAGCGCGCAGCCGTGCGCGGGGAAGCGCTCGCGCACGCGCCACGCCGTCGCCGCCCGGCGCGGTGCGGCGCCGCCCGTCGTCATGCGCTTGCGGTCGCGCGGGTGCCGCCCGATCGGCCGCTCGACCCGGCCCGCGTCCGCTCCGGGCGCGCCGCGTACGAGCGCGAGGTAGACGCGCTCGACGGTGTGATCGTGGAACTGCGCCGCGAGCCGCGCGTGCGCGAGGTCGGTCTTCGCGGCGACCAGCACGCCCGAGGTGCCGCGGTCGAGCCGATGCACGATGCCGGGACGCAGCACGCCGCCGATCCCGGACAGGTCCGCGCAGTGGTGGAGCAGCGCGTTCACCAGCGTCCCACCCGGGTGGCCCGGCGCGGGATGTACGACGAGGCCGGCCGGCTTGTCGAGCACGATCAGGTCGGCGTCCTCGTGCAGCACCGCGAGCGGAATCGGCTCGGGTGCGAGCGCGAGGGCCGCCGGCTCGGGCGGCTCGGCCTCGATGCGCGCGCCCTCCTCGACCCGCTCGGCCGGTCGCGCGCCGCGTCCGGCGAGGCGCACCCGCCCCTCGTCGATCCAGCGGCGCGCCTGCGCGCGCGTCACGCCGGCGAGCGCCGCGAGCGCCTGGTCGAGGCGCTGGCCGTCCTCGTCCTCGCCGACGAGGAGCGCGAGCCGTCGCGGCGCCGCGGCCTCCACTACCAGATCCGCGAGCGCACCCAGCGGCTGCGGTAGACCAGCACGTCGACGAGCGCGCGCCCCCACGCGTTGGTGCGCTTCGCGACGTCGGGCTCCACGCGCTCCTCGTAGAACGCGCGCGCCTCCTCGAGCTCCGGGCGCAGCCGCTCGAAGACGTCGTCCGCCTCGATCCCGGCGCGCACCTTGTCGGCGTTGTAGAGCATCACGTCCGAGAGGATCGCGCGCGCGAGGCGATTCGCCCGCGCCGGATCCGCGATCCGCTCCACGGGCGCCCCTTACCGGCGAGCGCGGCGCCCGCTGCCCTGACGGGCGCTCTCGACGCGCGCCTCCTCGAGCCGTTCCATGTAGTCGGGGGCGACGCGCGCCGGGTCGAGACCGAGGGCGCGCGCGTACGCCGTGACGAAGCCGCGCACGTAGACGCCCGCGGGCAGCATCTCGAAGTTCTCGTCCTCGATGAAGCGGAGGTTGGTGGGGCTGATCTTCGTCACGCGCGCGATCTGGTCGAGCTCGACGCCGCGCTGGAGCCGGTTGCGCCGCAGGCGCTGGCCGTCGTAGGGGACGCCCTCCTCCTCGAACGACTCCTCGAAGCCGGCGAGCGCGGGGAGCGCCTCGGCGCGCGGCTCCGGGGCCTCGGGCGAGAGGTCGATGTCGAGGTCGAACGGCAGCTCGTCGGCGTCCCGCGGCTCGCTCGCCTCCGCGGGCGCGAGACCGCTGTCGTACGCCGCGCGCGCGTCGGCGTCGGAGAGGACCCGGAAGGCGTGCTCGATGCGCTCGCGCAGCGCACCGACCTCTTCGTCGCCGAAGAGCGAGTAGGTCGCGAGCGACCCCTCGGCCCAGGTCGCGGAGGCGATCCGGTAGGCGCGCTCGATCTCCTCGGGCGACGCGTCGCGCGCGACGTCGAGCAGCTCGTAGTGGTCGAGCGACCCCGGGTCGCGCATCGGGACCTCTCCTCGCACCGCCGCGCTCATCGAGCGGCACCCGCCACGGCCGCGCGCGCGGAGACGCCGTCGGCGAGCTTGCGCGCGATGCGGCGCAGGTAGATGGCGACGTCGCTCTTGGGCGCGACGTCCGACACCGGGCGGCCCTCGCGCAGCGCCCGCCGCACGACCTCGTCGCGGTTCAGGTAGCCGAGGTACTCGGAGTCGAGCCCGAAGTAGGTGCGGCACACGTTGCGGATGGCGAAGCCGAGCCGCACGTCCTCGGCAGTCGCGACCTCGTTCACCAGGATGCGCGGCCGCATGGCTCTCATGGTCGCGACGAAGCGGCGCGCGTCGTCCGAGTCGATCGCCTGCACCTCGCGCAGGAGGTCGTGCGGGGTGCGGATGCCGCGCTCGTTGCGCTGGTCCATGCACTCGGCGATCCGAGTCTGCACCTGGTGGTTCAGCATCGCGAGCTGCATTCTGCGGTAGAACGCCGCGCGCAGGAAGGCGTACGCGTTCTCGAGCGACGTCGGCTCCGGGTGGAGCACGAGGACGCCGTCCTCTCCGACGAGGAAGTAGTCGATGACCGCCGGGTGGAGGCCAGCCCCGCAGTCGATCACGACGACGTCGCGGTCGAGCCGGCGGAGGCCCTGCAGCAGCTCCGCGCGGCGCGCGCCCGTCGGGTGCGCGGCGGCCAGGTGGCCGTGCGTCGCCGCGACGAGCTCGAGCCGGTCCACGCGCGTGGGCAGCAGCAGCTTCGCGGCGTCGGTCTCGCGACCCGCGACGAAGTCGGCGAGGCTGGCCGCCGGTCGCGGCACGCCGAACCAGGTGTGGAGATTCGCGCCCTCGAGGTCGGTGTCGACGGCCGCGGTGCGCAGCCCGAGCCGCGCGAGCTCGGCGGCGAGGTTCGAGGCGAGGAAGGTCTTGCCCACGCCGCCCTTGCCGCCGCCGAAGGCGATGACGTGCGGCCGCCGACCCCCCGCCGCTGCGCCCCTACTCTGCGGATGCGCTTCGATGGCGACCTCCCCGCTACTCGCGGAGCTCGACGTTCCAGTACGACGCGTCCACCACGTTGAGGAACGGGCGCCACTCTTCGTAGCGCGCGCCGGTGAGCATCAGGTGGGCGAGCGGCGTCCAGCGCGGACGCCCGGGCTTTCGGATCAGGTCCATGCCGGCCTGCACCGGCGTGCGGCCGCCCTTCGTGCGGTTGCAGTCCACGCAGCTCGTGACGACGTTCTCCCAGGTCGTGCGGCCGCCGAGCGCGCGCGGCACCACGTGGTCGAGGTTCAGCTCGGCACGCACCGGCCGCGAGCCGCAGTACTGACACATGAAGCGGTCGCGGGTCATGATGTTGATGCGGCTGAAGCGCACGTGGCGACGCGGCAGCCGGTCGAACGCGAGCAGCACGATCACGCGGGGGATGCGGATGCGACCGGTTGGGGTGCCGACGCTCTCGTCGTCTCGCGCCACGGCGAGCTGACTCCACTCCTCGAAGTCGAACGTCCGGTACTCCTCGTTCACCGCCCGCGCGATGCCCTGGTAGAGGAGCGCGAACGCGCGCCGGGCCGACGTGACGTGGACCGGGAGGTAGGAGCGGTTCAGCACCAGGACGGCGGAGTTCAGCAAGGCGTCTCCCAAGCTCCGTGGCCGAGGACTGTAGCAAGGGCGGCCTCGCAATCCTCTGCGTCGCCCGGGAGCAGCGTGCGGGCGTCGAGCAGCAGCGCGTCGTCGCGCACGCGGCCCACGACGGGGACGGGAGCCGCGCGGAGCGCGTCCGCGAGCCGCTCCGCGCCCGCCGCGCAGCGCAGCGCGACGGCGAACGAGTCGAGCTCGAAGCCGGGGAGCGAGCCTCCGCCCACCGCCGCGCGCACCGGGACGAGCGCGACGCGGACGCGGGTCCCGGCGGCCTTCGCGAGGCGCTCGGCGAGCGAGCGCGCGCGCGCCTCGACGGCGGCGGCGGGCTCGGTGAGCTGGCGCAGCGCGGGGAGCTCGTCGCGGCGGCCCTCGAGCAGCGCGCGCAGGGTGTAGTCGAGCGCGGCGAGCGAGAGCTTGTCGAGCCGCAGCGCGCGCGCGAGCGGACTGCGGCGCGCTGCCTCCACCGCGCCGGCGCGGCCGAGCAGGAGCCCGGCCTGCGGGCCTCCGAGGAGCTTGTCGCCCGAGAAGCAGACGAGATCGGCACCCGTCGCGACGCGCGCCGGCGCGTAGGACTCCTCGGGGAGCCCCGCCGGGCGCAGGTCCACGAGCGTCGCGCTGCCGAGATCCTCGACGACCGGGACCCGCACCTCTCGGCCGAGGGCGACGAGGTCGGGGAGCGCGACGTCGGCCACGAAGCCGCGCTGCTCGAAGTTGCTGCGGTGCACCTTGAGGAGGAGACCCGTCTGCGATCCGACGGCGCGCCGGTAGTCGTCGGCATGGGTGCGATTCGTGGTCCCGACCTCGACCAGCCGAGCGCCGGCGCGCTCCACGATCTCCGGGATGCGGAACGAGCCCCCGATCTCGACGAGCTCGCCCCGGGACACGACCACCTCCCGGCCGCGCGCGAGCGCGTCGACCGCGAGGAGGAGCGCCGCCGCGTTGTTGTTCACGGCGTGGGCGGCCTCGGCGCCGGAGAGCGCGACGAGGAGCGCCGCCACGACCCCGAGCCGCTCGCCTCGCTCGCCGCTCGCGAGATCGAGCTCGAGATCGCTGAACGCGGCGCCCGCGCTCGCGGCGGCCTCCGCGGCGCCCGCCGCGAGCGGCGCGCGCCCGAGGTTCGTGTGCAGGATCACGCCCGTCGCGTTCACGAGCCGCGCCGGGTGCGCGCGCGCGAGAGAGCGCGCGCGAGCGAGCGCGGCCGTCTCGAGCGCGGCCGGTGTCCCCGGCTCGCGGGCGTCCCGCGCCCGCACGAGGGTCGCCCGCGCCGCCGCCAGCGCGGCCCAGGCGGGCAGCGAGGCGTCCGCCGCCTCGAGCGCGTGGGCGAGGCGGTCGACCGACGGGAGGGCCCGCCGGGGGTCCGAAGCGCCGCCAGGCGTCAGCTTGACCTCGCCCCCGCGATCCATGATGCTCCCTGTGACATTTTTGGCGCGGTCCGATCGAGTTGGCCCCACGGGGAAGGCCCCGGATGCCCCGGACATCCCGGGAAGGGGAGCTCGAGCGAGGAACCGGTCGCCGGGGCTGGACGAGCAGTGGGGTGCTTCGCGGAGCTCCGGAAGGCGACTCGCGGCGGACCGTACCCGAGACATCGGTTGCGGGTCAACGTTTTACCCTGTGATTTCGGGATTTTAGCGAGAAGTCCCGTCCGGCGTTCGCGGTCGCTCGACCGCGCGTCCTCCGCCTGATCCCCACGCGCGCCCCGCGTGGGCGCGCTCTCTGACGAACTCCCGACCACGAGAACGCTGGCTCGATAGAGCCGGCCGGCCGCGCAGCGGTGCGACCGGGCGGGCGGGATCCCCATGCAGAACGAGATCTTGATCAACGCGACACCCGGCGAGACCCGGGTCGCGATCCTCGAGAAGGGCCAGCTTCTCGACCTCCACATCGAACGCGCCACCACCCGAAACGTCGTCTCGAACGTCGTCATGGGCCGGGTGACCCGGGTGCTCCCGGGCATGCAGGCGGCCTTCGTGGACATCGGGCTCGAGAAGGCGGCCTTCCTGTACGCCGGCGACTACGTCGAGGACATCGAGCGGCTCGAGGGCGAAGAGGGCGCCGTCGATGGCGGGCCGCGCCGCCGCCGCGGCGGGCGGCGGGCGCCGCCCGACATCGGAACGCTGCTCCAGGAGGGCCAGGAGATCCTGGTCCAGATCGCGAAGGAGCCGATCGGGACGAAGGGCGCGCGCATCACCTCCCACGTCTCCATCGCCGGGCGCCACCTCGTCCTCACGCCCTGGGCCCAGCGCGTGGGCGTCTCGCGCCGCATCGACAGCGACCGCGAACGGCGCCGGCTGCGCGACGCGGTGGAGCGCATCCGGCCGCGCGACCTCGGCTTCATCATCCGCACCGCCGGCGAGGGCACGCGCGAGGCCGACCTCGAGGCGGACGTCCGCTACCTGACCAAGGTCTGGGACGACATCCAGATCCGCAAAGGGCAGGTGCGCGCGCCGGCCGTGCTCTACAGCGAGCCGGAGCTCCCGCTGCGCGTGATCCGCGACTTCGCGAACGGCGAGACGCGCCGGATCGCGGTCGACTCGCGGCCCGCCTACGAGAAGATGAAGGCGTTCATCGAGGAGTTCGTCGCGGAGCCGCGCCCGCGCCTCGAGCTCTACGAGGGCGCGCACCCGATCTTCGACCACTACGACGTCGAGCCGCGCATCGACGCGAACCTCGGGCGCAAGGTCTGGCTCAAGTCGGGCGGCTACTTGATCATCGACCAGAGCGAGGCGCTGACGGCGATCGACGTCAACACGGGTCGCTACGTCGGCAAGCACGACCTCGAGGAGACCGTGCTCCGCACCAACCTCGAGGCGGTCAAGGAGGTCGTCTACCAGCTCCGCTTCCGCAACATCGGCGGCCTCATCATCATCGACCTCATCGACATGGAGCCGCAGGAGAACCGCGAGAAGGTCTACCGCGCGCTCCAGGAGGCGCTGCGCCAGGACAAGGCGAAGACGAACATCCTCAAGATCTCCGAGCTCGGGCTCGTCGAGATGACGCGCAAGCGGACGCGCGAGAGCCTGGTGCAGACGCTGTGCGAGCCCTGCTCGTACTGCGAGGGCAAGGGCTACGTGCTCTCCGAGGAGAGCGTGGCGTTCAAGGTGCTGCGCGAGATCAGAAAGGCCATGCCGCGCTTCGCGGGCCGGCGGCTCGACGTGACGCTCTCGCGGCGGGTCGCGGAGCAGCTCCTCGGCCCGTGCCGCGAGTCGCTGCGGGCGCTCGAGGCGGAGCTCGGGCGCGAGATCGAGATCCACGTGAAGCCGGAGCTCCACCAGGAGCAGTTCGAGATCCGCGCGAGCGGCGAGGCCGGGCCGGTGAAGCTCGACCTGCCGTGGCTGCGCGCGGGGCGCGCGGCAGCGGCCGCGACGGCGGCGGCGGACGTCGCCGAGCTCGACGAGACCGAGCCGGACGAGGCCGCCGACGAGCCCGAGCCGGACGGCGACGCCGAGGAGACGGCGCTCGGCTCGACGGAGCCGGACGAGGAGGCTTCGCTCGAGGCGGCGGAGGCCCTGCCCCGCTCGGGCCGTGTCTCCCGAGGCGCGGACGGCGAGGCGCCCGAGGCGCTCGCCGCGACGCTCGGCGCCGAGCCGCTCGCCGCGGGCCTCGGCGCGGAGCCCATGGTGGCCGCGCTCGGTGGGGACGCGCCGGCGGCGGTGTCACCCGCGGGGCCGGGCGGAGCTGCGTCCCCGCGCGCGGTTGACGCCGTAGGCGAGTCCACGATACTGCCCGGCTCCGACCCGAAGGAGCCGTGATGTACGCCGTGGTGCGCACCGGGGGAAAGCAGGTGCGCGTGGCGCCCGGCCAGGCCGTGCGCGTCGAGCGCCTGCCCGGAGCCGTGGGCGACACCATCGAGCTCGCCGAGGTGCTGCTGATCGGCGGCGAGGGCGCCACCCGTGTCGGCCAGCCGGTCGTCGCGGGCGCGAAGGTCGTCGGCACGATCACTGCCCAGGGGCGCGGCCCGAAGATCACGATCTTCAAGCAGAAGCGCCGCAAGAACTACCGGCGCAAGCAGGGCCACCGCCAGGAGTACACGGAGCTGCGGGTCGAGGCGATCGAGGGGTAGCGGCCATGGCACACAAGAAGGGACAGGGCAGCTCCCGCAACGGACGCGACAGCCAGGGCCAGCGCCGCGGCGTGAAGCGCTACGCCGGCCAGTTCGTGCGCGCCGGCAACATCCTCGTGCGCCAGGTCGGGACGCGCGTGCACGCGGGCCGCAACGTCGGCATCGGGCGCGACTGGACGCTCTTCGCGCTCGCGGACGGCATCGTGCACTACGGCGAGTCGCGCGGGCGCGTGGTCGCGCGGGTCGAGCCCGTCGAGTCGCAGGCGGAGCCCGCCGCCCGCTGATCGGGGCGGCCGGTGGCCCAGGACTTCGTCGACGAGGCGGTCATCGAGGCCGCGGCGGGCGACGGCGGGAACGGCTGCGTCGGTTTCCGGCGCGAGAAGTTCGTGCCGAGGGGCGGCCCCGACGGCGGCGACGGCGGCCGGGGCGGCGACGTGGTGCTGATCGCGGACCGGAACCTCGCAACGCTGCGCGACCAGCGCTACCAGCGCGTGTTCCAGGCCGGGCGCGGCGAAGACGGCGCGGGCAGCCAGCGCAGCGGCGCGAGCGGCGCCGACGTGGTCGTGCGCGTGCCGGTCGGGACGCTCGTCTTCCCGGCCGACGCGCAGGAGGACGCCGCGCCGCTGGCGGACCTCGCGCGCGACGGCGCACGCTTCGTCGCCGCTCGCGGCGGCCGCGGCGGCTGGGGCAACATGCACTTCGCGACGCCCACGCGGCAGGCGCCCGACTTCGCGAAGCCCGGCCTCCCGGGCGAGCGCGCGCGGCTGCGGCTCTCGCTGAAGCTGCTCGCCGACGTCGGCCTCGTGGGCCTGCCGAACGTCGGGAAGTCGACGCTCCTCGCACGCATCTCGGCCGCGCGCCCGCGCGTCGCCGCGTACCCGTTCACGACCCTCGTGCCGAACCTCGGGGTGGCCGAGCACGGCGAGCGCCGCTTCGTCGTCGCGGACATCCCCGGTCTGATCGAGGGCGCGAGCGAGGGGGCGGGGCTCGGCGACCGCTTCCTGCGCCACGTGGAGCGCACCCGCGTGCTCGTGCACCTGCTCGACGTGGGCGGCGCGCTGCTCGAGGGCCGCGACCCGCTCGCCGACTACGCGACGGTGCGCGCGGAGCTCGCCGCCTACGGCGCGGGGCTCGACGAGCGCGCCGAGCTCGTCGCGCTCAACAAGGTGGACCTCGTCGCGGACCGCAGGCCCGTCGCCAAGGTCGCCGAGGCGCTGCGAGCGCGCGGGCGCGAGGTGCACCTCGTCTCCGGCGCGACCGGCGAAGGGGTGCCGGAGCTCGTCGCCGCCATGGCGTACGCGCTCGCGCGGGAGGAGGCGGCGTGAGGGGGGCCCGCACGAGCGGGGCGGCGGGGGAGATCGGGGTGCGCGAGGAGCTGCGCCGCGCGCGCACGATCGTCGTCAAGGTCGGGAGCGGGACGCTCACCGACGGCGGCGCGCTGCGCTCGCGCCTCATCAGCTCGCTCGCGCGCCAGATCTCGGTGCTCGCCGACGAGGGCCGCCGCGTCGTGCTCGTCACCTCCGGCGCGATCGCGGTCGGGAGCCGCGCGCTCGGCTGGGACCACACCGGCCGCACCATCCCGGAGAAGCAGGCCGCGGCGGCCGTCGGTCAGATCGGCCTGTGCGAGATCTACCAGCAGCGCTTCGCCCGCCACGGGCGCCGCGTGGGCCAGGTGCTCGTCACGCGGCTCGGGCTCGAGGAGCGCGAGCGCTACCTCAACGCGCGGCACACGCTCGGGACGCTGCTCGACCTCGGCGCGATTCCCATCGTGAACGAGAACGACACCGTCGCGACCGAGGAGATCCGCTTCGGCGACAACGACAACCTCTCCGCGACGATCGTCGACCTCGTGGGCGCCGACCTGCTCGTGATCCTGACCGACGTGGAGGGCCTCTACGAGCGGCCGCCGGTGGCCGGCGCGCCGCGCCCCGCGCTGCTTCGGGTCGTGCCGCTCGTGACCGAGGAGCTGCGCGCCCGCGCGGGCGGGCCGGGGAGCGCGTTCGGCCGCGGCGGCATGGCGACCAAGCTCGAGGCGGCGGCTGCGGCGGCGCGCTCGGGCGCGGCGACGGTGCTCTGCCACGGGCGGGCGTCCGACGTCCTCGTGCGCGTCGCGCGCGGCGAGCCCGTCGGAACGCTCTTCCTGCCGGGCAGCCGGCTCGGGAGTCGCAAGCACTGGCTCGCGTTCACTGCGCGCCCGCGCGGGACGCTCGGGCTCGACGAGGGCGCGGTGCGGGCGCTGTGCGAGCGCGGGCGCAGCCTGCTTCCGGCGGGCATCGCGTCCGTCTCCGGCGACTTCGGCATCGGCGATCCGGTGCGCTGCGTCGACGCGGGCGGGCGCGAGGTCGCGCGCGGGCTCGCGGCCTACGGCGCCGCGGAGGTGGAGCGCATCAAGGGTCTCCCGACGCGTCGGATCGCCCAGGTGCTAGGCTACTCGAACGGCGACGAGGTCATCCATCGCGACGACCTCGTCGTGCTGCATGCCCCCGGAGAGCCCCCTGCATGAGCGCCGGCGAAGCCCTGGAACGGGAGATCACCGAGCTCGCGCGCCGCGCGCGCGAGGCCGCGCGGGAGACCGCGCGCCTCGGTCGGCGCGCGAAGGACGCCTGGCTGCTGCGCGCGGTGGAGCAGCTCGAGGCCGAGCGCGACGCCGTGCTCGAGGCCAACCGGCGCGACCTCGACGCGGCCCGGGAGAAGGGGATCGCCGCGCCGATGGTCGCGCGCCTCGACCTCTCCGGCGGCCGCTGGCGCGACATGCTGGCGGGGCTGCGCGAGGTCGCCGCCCTCGACGACCCGGTCGGCGAGGTCACCCGCATGTGGGTGCGCCCGAACGGACTGCGCGTCGGGCGCATGCGCATCCCGCTCGGCGTGATCGGCATCATCTACGAGTCCCGACCCAACGTGACGGTCGACGCAGCGGCGCTGTGCGTGAAGGCGGGCAACGCCGTGATCCTGCGCGGCGGCTCGGAGGCGATCCACAGCAACGTCGCGCTCGGCGCGGCGCTGCGTGCCGCGGCGCGCGACGTCGGCGTGCCGGAGGACGCGATCGCGGTCGTGCCGCACACCGACCGGGCGGCCATCGACGTCCTGCTGCGGCAGGACCGCTACGTCGACCTCGTCATCCCGCGCGGCGGGCCGGCGCTGATCAAGAAGGTGACCGAGACATCGACCATCCCGGTCATCAAGCACGACGCGGGGGTGTGTCACGTCTACCTCGACGCGAGCGCCGACCCGGAGATGGCGGTCGCGATCGCGCGCGACTCGAAGATCCGGCAGATGTCGGTCTGCAACGGCCTCGAGACGCTGCTCGCGCACCGGAGCGCCGCTCGCTCGGCGCTGCCCCAGGTGCTGAAGGCGCTGCACGAGGAGGGGGTCGAGATCCGCGGCTGCCCGGAGACGTGCGCGATCTTCCCGGAGGCCGTGCCGGCCGACGAGGCCGACTGGAGCGAGGAGTACCTCGACAAGATCCTCGCCGTCCGCGTGGTCGACGACCTCGAGGGTGCCGTCGCGCACATCCAGCGCTACGGCTCCGACCACACCGAGGTGATCGTCACGCAGGACTACGCGAGCGCGCAGCGCTTCCTGCGCGAGGTGAACTCCTCCGTCGTCGGCGTCAACTGCTCGACGGCGTTCTCGGACGGACAGCGGCTCGGCCTCGGCGCAGAGATCGGCATCTCGACGTCGCGGCTGCACGCGTACGGACCCATGGGTCTCGAGAGCCTCACGACCCAGAAGTTCGTGCTGTACGGCGAGGGCCAGCTACGCGAATGAGCGTCGGGTCCCACGCGGGCGCGGGGCTGCTCGGCGTGTTCGGCGGCACCTTCAACCCGGTGCACCTGGGACACCTGCGCGCCGCCGAGCAGGTCGTCGAGCTCCTCGGCCTCGAGCGCATGCTGTTCGTGCCGGCCGCGGACCCGCCGCACAAGCGCGGCGACGCGGTCGCGCCCGCGGCGCTGCGGCTCGAATGGGTGCGCCGTGCGACCTCGGGCAACAAGCGCTTCGAGGTGGACGCGCTCGAGCTCGAGCGACGCGGCCCC
>DATAGA010000003.1:0-2804 GCA_036257215.1 Myxococcota bacterium | reverse complement strand
GCGGGTAGCGCTCGCGGTAGTTGCCGTCGAAGATCAGGTACGGCTCGAGGTTGGGCTGCTCCTGCGTCTTCCCGTTCCACCAGCGCGCGCGCGGCTGGTAGTCCTTGTAGAACGACTCGTCGCAGAAGCGCTCGCCCTTCGGGTTCACCCAGATCGCGTGCGGGCAGCCGCACTCCCAGGACGAGCGGTAGAGCGGCCGGCCCTCCGACTCCTCGCCCGGGATCTGGTAGCCGAAGAAGAGCGCGAGGTTCGTCGGCGGCACCGACGCGATCGCCGCGCCGACCTCCGGGCCCATCACCATGTGATCGCCGTCGAGGTACGCCGGGAACACGCCGTGCCAGTCCGGCATGTTCTCGAACATGCACGCCATCTCCTTGTTGTGGTCGTAGCCGCCGACCGCCAGCACGACGCCGCGCGCCGCGCGCACGAAGAAGTCGCGGCCCTCGCGCTCGGCTCGGACGCCGATCACGCGCCCGCCCTCGGTCACGAGCTCGCGCACGGGGGTCTCGACGAAGGCGGGGATCTTGCGGTCGATCACCGCGGCCTTCACGAAGAAGCCCATCATGCCCGGGCCGAAGCTGCGCTGGTCGTCCATGATGCGCTGGCCGAGCAGCTCGAAGTTCCACTCCGTGACCTTCGCGAGCCCGCCCCACTCGTACATCTCCTCGTGGAGGACGCCCATCGGCATGATCGGGGTGAGGAAGGTCTTGTGCTGCCACTCGCCGAGCGTCTTGCCGTCGAAGAGCTCGACGGAGAGGTAGCGGCCGCTTCCCTTCGAGCCCGGCGCGTTGGGGTAGTAGTAGTCGGGCAGCCCCTGGCACGCCTTCCAGCGCACGCCGGCCCGGTCTTCGTAGTACTCGACTGCCTCGTGCATCGTGCCGAGCCACTTCTCGCGGTGGGCGGGACTGCCGTAGCCCATCGCGAGGAACTCGACGTACTGCCGGCCTTCCTCCTTCGAGTCGTCGAGCCCGAGCTCGCGCATGTGCCGGTTGGCCGGGACGAACACCTCGCCGCCGCCGAAGGCCGAGAGCCCGCCGAGCTTCGGCGCCTTCTCGAGCAGCGCGCAGGAGAGCCCGAGGTCGCGCGCGACGATCGCGGCGGACGTCGCGCCGAGGCCCGAGCCCACGCACACGAGATCGACCTCGAGGTCCCATCGGCCGGGCGCGGACGCCATCTCGCCCCTCCTGGAAGCGCGGATAGAATGAGAACGAGACGTATAGTATCGTAATTCGAGCAGCGGGAAGCCGCCGGGAGCGAGCCCCCAACATGCTGGATAACAAGGGGAAAAGTGCAGCGGGGCCGGTCGACGCGGGCCCTGCGGCCGGGCGGCCCCGGAGCGAGGAGGCCCACCAGGCCATCCTCGACGCGACGCTCGAGCTCCTCGCCGAGGTCGGCTTCTCGGCGCTCACGGTCGAGGGCGTCGCGAGCCGCGCGGGAGTCGGGAAGGCGACGATCTACCGCCGCTGGCCCTCGAAGCTGCCGCTCGTGGTCGAGGCGTTCGGCGGGCTCCCCGCGCTCGTGGACGTCGACACGGGCTCGGTCGCGAACGACCTGAAGACCATGCTGCGCGGCTACCTCGAGCTCTTCCACAAGACCCCGCTCGCGGCCGTGCTGCCGAGCCTCGCGGGCGAGCGCGCGCACAACGACGAGCTGTCGAGCCACTTCGATCCGGTGATGAAGGGTCGCCGCCAGCCGCTCGTACGCGCGCTGCAGCGCGGCGTCGCGCGCGGCGAGCTGCCGCGCGGACTCGACCTCGACCTCGCGGCCGACCTCGTCGTCGGCCCGATCGCGGTGCGCCTCTTCTTCACGGGCCGCCCGCTCCAGCCCGACCTCGTCGACCCGATGGTCGACCTCGCCCTCGCGGGCCTGCGCCAGGGCAACCGCCGCGACTCCGCCTGACCGATTGGGAACCGGCTTCGCCGGCTCCCATCGGCTAGCCCGCGTAGCGCGCGCGGAGCTCGCGCTTGAGGACCTTGCCGGCGGCGTTGCGCGGCAGCTCGTCGGTGAGCTCGAGCTGCTCGGGGAGCTTCTGGGCGGCGAGGCCGCGCGATCGCAGGAAGCGGGCCATCTCGTCGAGGCCGAGCGGGTCGCCGGCGTCGGCGCACACGACGACCGCGCACGCGCGCTCGCCGCGCGCGGCGTCGGGCAGCCCGACCACCGCGACGTCGCGGACCTTGGGGTGCGCGGCGAGGTGGTCCTCGATCTCCTTGGCGCTCAGGTTCTCGCCCTTGCGGATGATCACGTCCTTGAGGCGCCCCGTGACGACGAGGTAGCCGTCCCGGTCGAGGACCCCGAGGTCGCCGGTGCGGAAGAAGCCGTCGGCGTCGAAGGCGTCCCGGTCGAGCGCCGCGTCGACGTAGCCGCGGCAGAGGTGCGGGCCCCGCACGCGCACCTCGCCCTCCTCGCCCGGCGCGGCGGGCGGGCCGTCCAGGCGCACGACGCGCAGCTCCGTCCCCGGCGTCGCGCGCCCCTCGGTCTCCGCCAGCTTCGCGTCGGGGTCGCGGACGGTGCACATCGTCGCGATCGGATGCTCGGTGAGCCCGTAGCCCGCGACGATGCCGGTGCCCCCGAAGGCGCGCTTCATCTCGTCGTGCAGCCCCGGCGGCTTCGGCGCGCCGCCGCCGGGAAACGCGCGCACCCGCGGCAGCACGGGAGCCGAGCTCGCGCGCTGGAGCGCGAGGTACGCCTGGTGGAACACGGTGCCGGCGCCGGCGAGCGTCGCGCCGTGGCGCGCGAGCCCGTCGGCGCTCGACTTCGGGTCGAACAGCTCGATCGCGATCTGCGCGCAGCCGGCGAGGAGGCCC
>DATAGA010000637.1:0-2985 GCA_036257215.1 Myxococcota bacterium | reverse complement strand
CGTGAGGAGAGCTCGAGTACGACGAGGAGAACGAACATGACCACGCACGAAGACTCGGAGCGGCGGTCCCAGGACGTGGGGGTCCAGGGGCTCGGAGACGTCATCGAGGTCACGGTGACCGAGACGGTCGACGGGGACCTGAACGGCGCTCCCGAGCTCGCCGGCATCGAGGAGTCCCGCGACTGGGAGGCGGCGGACGCCGTCGACGCGATGGAGATCGGCGCGGGCGACCTCGCGTCGGCCGCCTCGAAGACCGAAGTCCTGGAACGGCTCGTCGCCGAGCGTCGCGAGGTGCTGATCGCGCGCACGCCGGAGGCGTGCGCCCTCGGCCTCGGAGCGCTGTTCGAGGCCGTCGCGTCGGCGACGTGGGGGTCGCCCGACGCGCCGATCGCCGCGGACGACGACGTCTTGCGCGAGCGACTCGCGCAGCTCGAGACGGCGCTCGCTCAGCTCGAGGGCGCGCTCGACGCGCCCGGCGAGCGTGTGCGCCCGCCGCACGGGTCGCCCGCCGCGCAGCAGGGGCCGTCCCGCGACGAGAGCCCGACGACGGGGCGGCGCCATCCGGTGCGTCGCCCGCGGTCCGCGCGCGCGGAGACCGGCCCGCAGCGGAGACGGGAGTCGGGCGAACGGCGCCCTCGCGGGCCCGAGCGCCGCGACCACCGCGCCCTCGCTCGACACCGAAATAGATACGGCCCGGTGGCGCGCCACCCGACGGCGAGCCTGCTCGTGGCGCTCGCCGTCGGCGGCGCGCTCTGGTCGCGGTTACGCGCGCGGCGCGGCTAGACCGGCGCACAGACGCGCCGACGGCGCGCGCCCGTGTGGCCCGGGTTCAAGAGCGCGCGCGCTCGAACGCGGCCGGCAAGGACGGGAGGCGAACCGCGGCGAGCCAGGCCGCGCCGGCGCGCAGCGCGCGTGCCACGCGCTCGCGCAGCTCGGCGTGCCGCAGCCTTCGGGCCTTGCGAGCGCCCGCGGCCGTTCGGCGGCGATCCTCGTCCGCGCGCAGCGCGAATGCGAGCTCGTGAGACTCGATCAACCCGTACCGATTCGCGTAGATCTTCATGGCGACTCCCGTCCACCTCCCCGGCGGCGCGCGTTTCTGCACGGACCGTGCCTGCCCTCGGGGTAGGCCGGTTTGCAGCCGCTGGACGGCGCGCGACGCCGGCTCGCCGAGCCGGCGTGCACGGCCTCGCGCGCGCGCCGGCGGTGGCGCAGCGGAGGGCGGCGGGCGCAGCCGATGGGCGCAGCGGTCGGACCCGGCACAGCCTGCCGTGTAGTTTGCACTCTTTGCAACGCGGGCCGCTTCCGCGTCGCCGCGGTCCGCGCGGTCGGGGCCTGCCCGCGGCACGCATGATGCAGCCCCTAGAACGTCATCTCATCGAGGAGACGTCCCGTGCGTCGAAGCTTCACGATCCTCTGCGTCGCCGCCGCGCTCGCGGCGCCGACCGCCATCGCGCAGACACGAGACGCCGACGAGCTCGAAGGCCTCATCGTGCTCCAGGTCGATCCCACGCGGAACGAGATCCGCGTGCAGGATCCGGGCAGCACGCGCATCCGCACCATCGAGCTCGACGAGCGCACGCGGATCACCGGCGGCGCGCTGGGGGGGCGGGTGGACATGCGGACGCTGCAGCCCGGCGACACGATCCGCGTGCCGGGCGCGCTCGGAAGCGTGAGCGACCGGGTGCAGGCGGACGAGATCACGGTCCTCACGACGCCCCGCGCGCCGGGCGCTGCTCCGGGCGGGATGGGAGTCGAGCCGCGCGAGGGGTTCGAGCGCGGGCCGAGCGCACTGCAGCCCGAGGGCGGGAGCGCGCTCGGCAGCGACCGGCCGCTCGACCCGAGCGCGCTCGGCCGCGACCCGCAGGCGCCGAGCGCGCTCGAACCGGGCGATGCAGGGATGACCGGAGCGGACCCCGGCGCGACCGATCAGGACACGCGCGGCACGGGCTCGTCCGCGCAGCCGCGCACCGGACTTGGGACGCGCGGGAACGCGGACTCGCGCACGCGCAGCGGCACGAGCACCGGAGCGGGGAGCAGCGGCCGCGGCAGCGGAACGAGCGGCAGCAGCGGGACGAGCGGCACGAGCGGGAGCGGTAGCAGCGGTGGAGGAAGCAGCGGTAGCGGAAGCGGGGGCAGCGGCGGCGGGCCCTAGCGAGACGCGGCTGCTCTGGAGCCAGTCGCGGCCGGCGCCGCGGGAGCACCCTCGCGCCCGGCGAGCCGCCGCAGCGTGGCCGCGTCCTCCGGCGCGTACGCCTCCCAGTCGTTGTTGAAGTACGCGTAGGCGTCGAGCCCCTCGCGACAGCGCGCAGCGAGCCAGCCTGCCCACGCCCGCAGGGCCGGCGCGCCGTAGCGCGGCCCCTCGTGACGGCCGTGGAAGCGGAGATAGATGAAGTCCGCGGTGAGCTCGCGCGGATGCTCCGGAATCGCGTCGTGCAAGCACAGCGCCGCGCCTCTCCGACGGAGCACCGCGTAGACGTCGGGGACGAGCCAGCGCGGGTCGCGCACCTCGACGGCGAGGTCGCGCCGGCGCGGCGCCGCCGCGAGGAACGCGTCGAGGCGCCCGGGGTCGGCGCGCCACCGGGGCGGCAGCTGCACGAGGACGGGCCCCATGCGCGGACCGAGCGCGTCCGCTCGCTCGAAGAAGTACGCGAGCGTCCCTTCCGGGTCGAGCAGCTTCTTGCGGTGAGTGCCGAAGCGGCTGAACTTCAGCGCGAACAGGAACCCGCGCGGCACCGCGCGACGCCAGGCCGCGAACGAAGCGGCGTCGGGGACCTGGTAGAACGTGCGGTTGATCTCGACGCTGTCGAAGCGCTCGGCGTAGAACCCGAGCCAGGCGCGGAGGGGGAGCTCGGCGGGATAGAAGCGGCCGCGCCAGGACGCATATTGGAACCCGGACGTTCCGATCCGCAGGCGGCCGGGTCGCCGCTCCCGAGCCCGGCCCGGGCCGGCCGCCCTCGCATCGCTGCCCCAGGCCATGGTCTGGCA
>DATAGA010000605.1:0-2773 GCA_036257215.1 Myxococcota bacterium | reverse complement strand
CGAGACGGTCTCGAAGTCGCGCAGCTCGCCGATCACGATCACGTCCGGGTCCTCGCGCAGCGCCGCGCGCAGCGCGCGCGCGAACGAGCCCGTGTGCGGGCCGACGCTGCGCTGGTTCACGACGCAGCGGCTCGAGCCGTGGACGTACTCGATCGGATCCTCGATCGTGAGGATGTGGTCGCGCCGTTCCTCGTTGAGGATGCGCACGAGCGCCGCCAGCGTAGACGACTTCCCGCAGTTCGCCGGGCCGGTGACGAGGACCATCCCCTGGTGGTAGTTGGTGAACTTCGCGAGGGAGGCCGGCAGCCCCAGCTCGTCGAGCGTCGGCGGCTCGGCCGGCACCGCGCGGAACACGGCGCCCTTGCCGCGCTGCTCGCGGAAGGCGTTGACGCGGAACCGCCCGATGCCCGGCAGTGCCAGCGCGAAGTCGAGCTGGCCGCGCTCGTCGAGGAGCGCGAGCTGCTCCGCCGTGAGCGCGGCGCACACGAGCGCCTCGGCGCGCTCGGCGGGAATCGGAGCATCGTCGCGCGCGACGAAGGCGCCGTGGAGCCGGAACCGGAGCGGGATGCCCGCGTGCACGTGCACGTCGCTCGCGCCGCGCTCCACGCCCTCGCGCAGGAGCGCGGCGAGCGCGTCGAGCGCGGGGCCGGGCGCCGGAGCGGTGGCCGCGGGGCGCGGGGCGGGTGGCGCAGCGGCCGCGCGCGCGGGGGCGGGGCGCGCGCTCGGCGGCGGTGTCGCCACCGGAGCGGGCTCGTCGTCGAAGAGGGAGTCCGTCGCGGGCGGCGCGATCTCGCGCGCCGCCGCCGGTGCGACCTCGGGCTCGGCGTCGGCGCGCTCGAGCGCCGCCTTCGCGCGGTGCTTCGCGACGACCTGCTTCTGCGCCTCGAGCAGCTTCTTGAGCTGACCGCGGTCGATCCAGCCGCGCTCGACCATGAGCTCGCCGAGGCTCGTGGGGCTCCCGTCCTTGGCCTGGCTGCGCGTGAGCTCCGCGAGCTGGTCCGGAGTCAGGAGCTTCATCGCGACCGCGATGCGGCCGATCAGCGGGACGGAGCGCGGGTCGCTCGGCGGCATGACCCGCCCTATCGGTCGGTGGGCGCTCCGGTCTGAGGGGTGCCGGCCGCGGCGGGGTCGTCCCCCGGCTCCGCGGGGAGGAAGACGTCCACGCAGGTCCCGCGCCCGGGCGCCGACTCGATCCGGATGTCGCCCCCGTGGCTCCGCACGATCTGGTACGAGATGGCGAGGCCGAGGCCGGTCCCCTCGCCCACGGACTTCGTCGTGAAGAACGGGTCGAAGACGCGGTCGAGCAGCTCCGCGCCGATCCCGCAGCCGTCGTCCTCGACCCGGATCTCGACGCCGTTCGTCGCGCGTGCCGTCCGGACCCGGATCGAGCCGCGCTCCCCGATGGCGTGCGCGGCGTTCGTCAGGAGGTTCAGGAACACCTGCTGGAGGTGGCGCGCCGACGCGCGCACGTGGGGGACGTCGGCGAACAGGCGCTCGAGGCGCGCGCCGCCGGGGATCTGCGGGCGCGCGATCCGGACGGCGGAGTCGAGCAGCCGGTTCACGTCGACGAGGGTGCGCTCCTCGCCCGAGTGGGCGAAGCCCTTCACGTCGTGGACGATCTGGCGCACCCGGTCGATGCCCTCGAGGCACTCGTCGATCAGCTCGTCGCCGTCGCGCACGAGCTCGCCCGAGCGCGGCTCGTCGCGCGCCTGCTTCGCGAGGTCGGCCCAGTAGTCGCGCAGCGTGCCGAGGTTCGAGCGCACGAACGCGATCGGGTTGTTGATCTCGTGGGCGATCCCGGCGGCGAGCTCGCCGACGGCGGCGAGGCGCCCCGCCGTGACGAGCCGGCGCCGCAGGTCCGCCACCTCGCGCACGTCGCGCAGCGCGAGCACGCGGCCGAGCGGAAGCCCCTGCTTGTCGCGCAGCAGCCGGGCCGCGGCCGAGACGGGGACGGGGGCACCGGCGAACGGGACGACCTCGCACTCCCACACCGCCCCTTCGAGCGCGTCCTCGAGCCGCGGCCCGCGCAGCCGCTCGCCGAGCGACATGCCGGCGAGCTCGAAGGGCGCGCGTCCGAGCAGGCGGCCGAGGCCTGGGTTCGCGCTGCGCACGCGCCCGTCGAGCGTCAGCAGCGCGACTCCGTCCGGGATGGTGTCGAGGATCTCGCGCGCGAAGGCGCTCGGCGCGAGCAGCGAGTAGCCGTAGCGATAGATGCTCCAGACGACGGTCGCTCCGAGGAATGCGAACGAGACGGTGGCGAGGTGCACCACCTGCACACCCACGAGCGGCAGCAGGCCGTCGGTGGCGCCCGCGACGACGAGCGGCACCGTGACGCCGAGCGCCACCCAGCGCAGCTGCGCGCGCTCCGTGGGCGAGGCCGACGAGCGCAGCGCGTCCGCGGCCACGTGCAGTCCGAGCAGAAGGCTCCCGACGGTGAACGGGTAGAAGAAGACGTATGCCGTCCCGAGCTCGTAGCCCCAGCCCCACGGCGTCGGCACGGCGCGCCGGTGGATCCAGTCGGTTCCGAGGATCACCGCGAGGAACGCGGCGGCGAGCGCGTAGAGCCACGGGAGTGCGCGGCGCGCGCGCGTCGCCGGGCGGCCCGCGACCTCGAGCAGGACGTCGAGCCCGAGCGGACCGATCGCGACCCAGCCGAGCGACGAGAGGCGGATCAGCGCGAGCGCGCTCTCCGCGTCGCGCGCCGTGTTCCAGAGCACCTCGCACAGCGCCCAGAACGCGGCGCCGGACACGAGCAGGCACGCGCGCCGGTTCA
>DATAGA010000604.1:0-2645 GCA_036257215.1 Myxococcota bacterium | reverse complement strand
GCTAGCCGATGAAGAACGCGTTCAGCTTGTTGCCGTCGAGGTCGCGGAAGTAGCCCGCGTAGAAGCCGTCGCCGCGCGGGCCGGGCGGGCCCTCGTCGGTGCCGCCGAGCTCGAGCGCCTTGCGGTAGATCGCGTCGACGTGCTCCTTGCTGCGCGCCGCGAGCGCGATCATGACGCCGTTGCCGACCGTGGCGGCCTTCTTGTCGTACGGCTTCGCGAGGGCGAACATCGGCTGCCCGGGCGCCGCCGCCCACGCGATGAACGAGTCGCCGAACTCCATCGCGCGCTTGCCGCCGAGCTCGCCGAGGAGGGCGTCGTAGAAGCGGGCCGCGCGCGGGAAGTCGTTCGTGCCGACGGTGGTGTATCCGATCATGGGGGGATCCTCCGGGAGGGGGGCGCCCCGGCAGCGTAGCGCGCGTCAGCGCGCGGCCGCGCGGACCGCCTTGGCCTCGGCGTAGAACGCGGTGACCGCCTCGGCCGCGTCGACGTCGCGGCTCGTGCGGCCGAGGATGCGCGGAAACCGGCCGCTCCGCTGCGGCACCGTGTGACCGCCGCCCACGATGGTGAGCAGCGCCACGGGCGGGTGTCCGTCGCCGCGCCAGGCGAGCCGCTCCACGCGCGTCCCGTCGCGCCGGTCGGCGTCGGGCAGCGCCTCGCGCGCCGGGGGCCCGTCGTGGCCGGCGCGGCGCGCGAAGAACGCCGCGGTCTGCTCCGAGCCGAGCACCGGGCCGCGCGGCGCCAGGACGCCGTAGAACACGACGTCGCCGCCGGCGTACGGGTTCATCGGATCCTCGGTGCCGTTGATCAGCAGGAACGCCGTGCCTCCGTTCGCAGGCTCGCAGTCGAGGTTCTCGTCGGTGGGGAGGTTCGCCGCCATCGGCGCGGCGGCCGTCGCGAAGTCAGGCGCCTCGAGCGCGAGCCGCAGCGCCATCTGACCGCCGTTCGAGATCCCCGTCGCGAGGACGCCGTCCCAGCGCACGCCGAGCTCGCGCGCGACGTGGGCGGCCAGGGCGCGCAGGAAGCCGACGTCGTCGACGTTCTCGCGGTTCGCCGAGTACGGCCCCGCGCGCCGGCAGTCGTTCCAGTGGCGCTCGAAGCCGTCGGGATAGGCGACCACGGCGCCCGCTGCGTCGGCCCAGACGTCGAAGCCGTAGCCGCTGCCGCGGCGCATCTGGACGCCGCTGCTCTGCGAGCCGTGCAACACGAGGACGAGGTCCGGCGCGGCGGCGAGCCGCGCGGGTACGTAGACGAGCGCGTGGCGCGGCCGGCCGCCGTGCTCGAGCGCGAGCGGGTGCAGCGCGCCGGAGAGCGGCGGCGGGAGCGGCCACTCGGGCGCGATCAGCCAGGCCGCGGCTGCGACCGCGAAGAAGAGCAGCGCGAGCGCCGCGAGGGCGGCGCGGCGGACGCGCGGGCTCGCCATGGCGCCAGGGTACGCCAGCGCCCGCGGCCGGCCTCCCGCGGGCCGCCGGACCGGGTACCCTGCGCAGCGATGAAGGCGGCGGTCTACTACGAGACGGGCGGCCCCGAGGTGCTCCGCTACGAGGACGTGCCCGATCCGGTCTGCCACCCGCGCGGCGTGGTGATCGACGTGGCGGCGATCGGCATCGAGGGCGGCGACACCGGCAACCGCGCGCGAGGCGCGATGCCCGCGCGCCCGCACGTCGTCGGCTACAACTGCGCGGGCGTCGTGCGCGAGGTCGGCGCCGAGGTCTCGGACCGGCGCGTCGGCGACCGCGTCACCGCGCTCATGCCCCACGGCTCCCACGCCGAGCGCGTCGGCGTCCCGGCGGCGCAGACGTGGCTCGTGCCCGAGGGGGTCTCGCTGGAGCACGCCGCGTGCGTGCCCGTCGCGTGGGGCACCGCGCACGACTGCCTCTTCGAGTTCGGCCGGCTCGTGAAGGGCGAGAGCGTGCTCGTGCAGGGCGCCGGCGGCGGGGTGGGCCTCGCCTGCGTGCAGCTCGCGAAGCGCGCCGGCGCGACGGTGTTCGCGACCGCCGGGAGCCGCGACAAGCTCGCCCGCCTCGCCGAGTTCGGCGTCGACCACGGCATCCCGTACCGCGAGGTCGACTTCGTCGACGCCGTGCGCGAGCGCACGCAGGGGCGCGGCGTGGACCTCGTGGTCGACCCCGTCGGCGGCGACACGCTCCAGCGCAGCCTGCTCTGCCTCGCGTACCGCGGGCGCGCCATCACCGTCGGCAACTCGAGCCGGGGCGACCTGCGCGTCGACCCCGCGCCGCTCTCGGGAGGGAACCGCACGCTGACCGGGGTCTTCCTCGGCGCGGAGGCGCTCTTCCAGCCCGCCCGGGTGCGGGCGATGCTCGACGACGTCCTGCACGACCTCGCGCGCGGCGAGCTGCGCGTCGTGGTCGACCGCACGTTCCCGCTCTCCGAGGCGGCGACGGCGCACGCCTACGTCGAGGGCCGCGCCGCGTTCGGCCGCGTAGTGCTGGTGCCCCGTTAGGCGGGTGCTGACCTTGCAGTTCCCCCGGCCGAGGAAGTCCGAGCAACCCGAGTGAAGTACGATCGGCGGGAATTCTTGACGGCGCTCGGCTCTGCGGTGGCCATGGCCAGCGCGGCCGACCCCTTCGCTTCGTGGCGATCGCCTGCGCATGCTGCACCGGCGGCGGCGAACGCGGTGAGTGAGC
>DATAGA010000593.1:0-8957 GCA_036257215.1 Myxococcota bacterium | reverse complement strand
CGGCGCGGCCGGAGCGGTCGGCGCAGGGACGGCGGCGCGCACGGGCGGAGGCGCGGCGACCGCGGTCTGGGTCGCGGGGAGCGCGCGTGCCTGCGCCAGGACCTGGTCCGCGAGCTGCTCGACGGCGGCCGGCAGGTCGCGCGGCTTCGGCACCTCGACGAAGAAGCGGCGGCCAACGGGCTCGCCGGTGCGACCGTCGCGCACGCGCGCGTCGATCGAGAGCTTCCCGCCCAGCGCCGTCGTCTTCCCGACGACCAGCGCGGCGACGCCGCCGCGGCTCGCGAGCGCGGCCGCCGTCTTCGCGTCGGGGTCCGACACGCCCGCGCCGCCGAGGTCCGCCGGGCTCGCCACGCGCGAGACGCCGAGCGTGCTCAGCCGCCGCGCGAGGAGGAGCGACACGTCGGGGACGTCGGCCGCGACGTCGCCCACGCGCTCGAACGGCGCCACCCCGATCGAGACGCCGGGCTGGGCGGACGGCTGCGCCGCGCCCTGGGCGAGCGCCGGCGCGGCGGCGAGCGCCATGCACGACAAGAGGAGCCCGGCGCACAACGCGCGAGGCGGCTGACGGCGCAACATGATCACTGATCCCCCACCACCGTGGCGCCCCCGGTGAGCTTGAGCCGGCCCTCGCGCACCTGGTAGAGGAAACCTCCACCGCGCAGCGTCCCGCTCTTGTCGCGGATCACGACGGGGGCGTCCGTCGTCACCAGCCCGGCCTCGTGGTCGTAACGCAGCCGCTCCGTCTCGAAGCGGCGGCCGTCGGGGGTGAGCCCCCGCACGCGCCCGATGCCGATGAAGTCTCCTGCCTTGAGATCGAGCTGACCGTGTTGGCACGAGAGCTCGAGTCGGCCCTTCTCGTCCGCGGTCGCGAGCTGGAGCGAGACCGTGCGCAGCACCACCTGCTCGGTGCGCGGCATCACCCGCGCCTCCTCCGCCTGCAGCACCACGCCTCGCCGCTTGCCCTCGCTGTCCACGTAGGTGAGGCGAGTCAGGTCCAATTGCTGCGGCAGGTCGGCGGCGTCGATCGCCCCGGCGGCCCGGCCCAGCGCGGCAGCGGCCAGGACGGCGAGGGCCCAAGCGCGCGCCGCTGAACTCATATGCAAATACCATACCTTGCCGACCCGATCGGGCAAGGAAAAAGTGGGCGGCGGCGCGGAAAAGAAGGGACTGGGGGCGAGCTAGTACTCGGTGTCGTGACCGAAGATGGTGCGGAGCGGCTCGTGATGTCCCACCCAGTGGGCCGGGCGGAAGACCAGATAGTCGAACGCCACGCCCACCGGATGCAGCACGTACGCGAAGAGGCGCAGCGGATGCCCCGCTTCCTGGGGGTCGTACTCGTCCGCGGACGCAGGACCCGCGGCGCCGAGCGTCGCAGCGAGGGTCAGCGTCGCAAGGAGCGCGGGCTTGCGCATGGACGACCTCCGCTTCGCATCGTAGCGCCCGGCCGCCCGCCTCGCTTGAGCCGCCGCGCCCCATCCCGCGCCGCCGCGCGCGCGCGAACGCACGCGCCGCGCCGCCGCGAGGCCGCGTGGTACGCTGCGCCGCCATGCGCAGGTTCGCCCTCGCCGTCGCGCTCGCGCTCGGGCTCCTGCTCGCCGTGCTCGTCACGAACGCGCTGCGACCGCCGCCGGCCCTGCCGCCGATCAGTCCCGCTCCGGAGCGACCGCTCGCGCGCGACGCGCTCGCCGAGCGACTCGCGCGCACGATCCGCGTCGAGACGGTCTCGCGCGGCGACGGCCAGGGCCCCGATCCCGCCGCGCTGCGGGCGCTGCACGCGCGCCTCGCGAGCGACTTTCCCGGCCTGCACCGGGCGCTCGAGCGCGAGGTGATCGCGCAGGGGTCGCTGCTCTTCCGCTGGCCCGGCTCAGACGCCTCGCTCGCGCCGATGCTGCTCATGGCGCACCTCGACGTGGTGCCTGTCGAGCCCGGCACGGAGGGGCGCTGGACCCACCCTCCCTTCTCGGGCGCGATCGACGACGGGTACGTGTGGGGCCGCGGGACTCTCGACGACAAGGTGTCGGTCGTCGCGCTGGCCGAGGCGACCGAGCTGCTCATGCGCGCGGGCTTCGCGCCGCGCCGCACGATCTACCTCGCGTTCGGCCACGACGAGGAGATCGGGGGCGACGCCGGCGCCCGCGCCATCGCGCAAAGGCTCGCGGAGCGCGGCGTCCGTGTCGCGTTCACCGTCGACGAGGGCATGGGCATCGTGCAACGCGGCCTCGTGCCCGGGCTCGACCGAGACGTCGCGCTGATCGGCCTCGCGGAGAAGGGCTACCTCTCGCTCGAGCTCGCGGCGAGCGCGGTCGGCGGGCACTCCTCGACGCCGCCGCGCGAGGCGTCGATCTACCGGCTGGCGCGCGCGCTCGAGCGGGTCGAGGCGCGGCCGCAGCCGGAGGCGATCCGCCGCCCGGTCTCCGACATGTTCGACGCGCTCGCGCCGCACGCGTCGTTCCCCCTTCGACTCGTCCTGTGCAACCGCTGGCTCTTCGACCCGCTGATCCGCGCGGCGCTCCGGCGCGAGCCGGCACAGGCCGCGCTGCTCCACACGACGACCGCTCCCACCCTCCTGCGCGCCGGCGTGAAGGACAACGTGCTGCCGAGCCGCGCCGCCGCGGTGCTCAACCACCGCGTGCTGCCGGGCGACCGGATCGACGACGTGGTCGCGCGCGTGCGGAGCGCCGTCGCGGACCCGAACGTCGAGGTGCGCGTCGTCGAGGGCCGCGAGGCGAGCCGGAGCGCCGACCCGGGCTCCGAGAGCTACGCGCTGCTCGCCCGCACGATCCGGGAGGTCTTCCCCGACGTCCTCGTCGCCCCCGCGCTCGTGCTCGGCGGCACGGACAGCAAGCACTACGCAGGCGTCGCGGAGCAGAGCTTCCGCTTCGTCCCGCTCCGGCTCGCGCCCGAGGACCTGAAGCGCATCCACGGCACGGACGAGCGCGTCTCGATCGACGACTACCTCGACATCGTGCGCTTCTTCGCGCGCTTGATGGAGAACGGCGCGTCCTGAGCCGCTACGCGCTCTGCCCCCGGCGCCGACCGAGGCCCGACGCCTCGTAGATCGCGTCGAGCACGCGCATGTTCGCGACGCCGTCCGCGGGGTGGGTCGGAAACGGCTTTCCGTGGAGCACCGCGTCGCGGAAGGCGCGCAGCTGGTGCGTGTAGGTGCCTTCGCCGCGCAGGCGCTCGACGCGGCGGACGCTGCGCCCGCGCAGCGCGAGCCGGTGCCCGAACTGCGGCGCCACCGGGTTCCACACGCGCAGCGAACCCGCCTCGCCCTCCACGCGGGCGCTCGAGGCGAGCAGCGTGCGCGAGAAGAGCGAGCACTCGATGCGGCCCGAGCGCCCGTCGGGGAAGCGCAGGTCCGCCGCCATCCAGCGGTCGACGCCCGGCGAGGAGAGCCGCGCCTGGGCGCGCACGACGCCGGGCTCCGCGCCGGCGAGCGTGCGCACGATGTGGACCGCGTAGCAGCCCGTGTCCATGGCCGCGCCACCGGCCAGATCGAGCCGGAAGCGGACGTCGCCGGGGCGCAGCAGCGGGACGCAGAAGCGTGCCGCGACGTGCCGCACCGCGCCGAGCTCGCCGCTCGCGATCACCTCCAGCATCCGGTCCGCGAGCGGGTGGTAGCGCCAGTGGAACGCCTCCATCAGCACGCGGCCGCTGCGCGCCGCCGCGGCCTGCATCGCCGCCGCCTCGTCGGCGTTCGAGGCGAGCGGCTTCTCGCAGAGCACGTGCTTGCCCGCCTCGAGCGCGCGCACCGTCCACTCGCAGTGGTGCGAGTTGGGGAGCGGGTTGTAGACGGCCTCGAGGTCGGGGTCCGCGAGCACGTCCTCGTAGCGCTCGTGGACGACGGGGATCCCGTGGCGCTCGGCGAACGCGCGGGCGCGGGCCGGCGCGCGCGCGGCGACGGCGCGCACTTCGACCTCGGGCACGCCCCGTGCCGGCCGCACGAGCGCCATCGGCGCGATCTGCGCCGCTCCCAGGATCCCGATCCGCAGCCGTGTCGCGCCCATCGGTGCGTCTCCCCAGCGTCTTCCCGCCGTCGCGACCGCGGCGCAGCCCGCGCCGCGGCAACGGGCCGCTTCCGCAGCATGGCGCGCCGGGGCGCGCGGCGCGATGGATCCGCGGCCCGGGCGCGGTACCCTCGCCGCCCTGCGGGCCCGCTCGTCGCGCCTGCCGCGGCCAGCCCCCGAGGAGCCCCCCGATGCCGCGCTACGCCTACGAGCGCCTCACCGCCCTCGACAACTCGTTCCTCCTGCTCGAGAAGCCGAACGCGTACATGCACGTCGCGTCGACGCTCGTGCTGGACGCCGGCCCGCTGCGGCGGCCGGAGGGCGGCATCGACATCGACGCCATCAAGGCGGCGACCGCGGCCGCGCTGCACCGCATCCCGCGCTACCGGCAGAAGCTGAAGATGATCCCGCTCGAGAGCCACCCGGTCTGGGTCGACGACGACCGCTTCAACCTCGACTACCACGTGCGCCACACGGCGCTGCCGCGCCCCGGCAACGTGGCGCAGCTGAAGGCGCTCTCCGCGCGCATCATGCAGCAGCACCTCGACCGCGCGCGGCCGCTCTGGGAGATGTGGGTCGTCGAGGGTCTCGAGGGCGACCGCTTCGCGATCATCTCGAAGGTCCACCACTGCATGATCGACGGGGTCTCCGGGGTGGACCTGCTGAACACGCAGCTGCGCCCGACTCCCGATCGCGACCTGCCCGAGCCCGTGCCCTACTTCCCGCGGCCGGCGCCCTCCGCGCTCGAGCTCCTGCGGCACGAGATGCTGCGCCGCGTGGCGCTCCCGCTCGCCGCGCTGCGCGACGCGCGCGACTTCCTGCGCGAGGCGCAGGACTCGCGCGTCGAGCTGCTCGTGCGCGCGCGCGCGGTGGCGGAGACGCTCGGCGCGACGCTGCGCCGCCCGTCGGACACGCCGCTCAACCGCCCGATCGGGCCGCACCGGCGCTTCGACTGGCTCTCGATGCCGATCGGCGAGATCAAGGAGGTGCGCCGCGCGCTCGGAGGCTCGCTCAACGACGTGGTGCTCACGGTCGTCACGGGGGCCGTGCGGCGCTTCATGGCGCGCCGCGGGGTCGACGTCTCGACGCTCGACTTCCGCATCCTCGCGCCGGTGAGCGTGCGGACCGGGGACGAGCGCGGCCGGCTCGGAAACCGCGTCTCCGCCTGGCTGATCGACCTCCCGATCGGTCTGCCCGACCCGCGCCAGCAGCTCTCGCGCATCTCGGCCCGCACGCAGGAGCTGAAGGAGTCGCGCCAGGCCGTCGGCGCCGCCGTGCTCACGCAGGCCGCGGACTGGACGCCTTCGACGCTGCTCGCCCTCGGCGCCCGCAACGCCACGCGCCTCCTGCCGTTCAACATGGTGGTCACGAACGTCCCCGGGCCGCAGGTGCCGATCTACTTGCTCGGCGCGCGGATGCTCGAGAGCTACCCGCACGTCCCGCTCGCCGACCGGCTCGGGCTCGGGATCGCGCTGCTCTCGTACGACGGGCGCATCCACTGGGGCTTCAGCGCGGACTACGACGTCGTGCCCGATCTCGCCGACTTCGTGGACGACGTGTCGGCGTCCTTCCGCGCGCTGCGCGAGGTGGCCGCGCCGATCGCGCTCCGCGGCGCCGAGCCTCGCGGCGTCGAGCCGGGCCCGGCGCCGGTCCGACGTCCCGCGGCCGCGCGCAAGCGGCGCAACGGCCCGGCCGGCCCGACGGCGAGCGCGGGCTGAAGCAGCGCGCTCGAGCGACTCGCGCCGCCTCCCGCGCGCTCGCCCCGGCGCTCGGCGTCGCGCTCGCCGCTGCGTCCGCCGCGTGCGGACCGCCGCAGGCCGCCGATCCGCGCCCGCGCGTCGCGGTGTCGGTGGCGGCCCTCGGCTGGGTGGTCGAGCGCCTCGCGGGAGACGCGGTCCAGGTGACCGTGGTGCTCCCGCGCGGCGCCAACGCCCACACCTTCGAGCCCACCTGGGAGACCGCGCGCGCGCTGGACGACGCCGCGGTCTTCGCGCGCGTCGGCCACCCCGGTCTCCCCTTCGAGTCGTCGGCGCTCGCCGTGCTGCCGGCGGGCGGCCGCGGACCCGCCCTCGTCGACGTCGCCGCCGGGGAGGACCTGCGCAAGGACGATCCCCACGTGTGGCTCTCCCCGCGCCGGATGGGCGGCTTCGCCGATCGCCTCGCCGCCGCGCTCGCCGATCTGCACGTGCTGGAGCCGGCCGCGCTCGAGCAGCGCCGCCGCGCGCTCCACACCGAGATCGACGCGCTCGACGCCGAGCTGGCCGCGCGCCTGGCGCGCCACCGCGGGCGCGCGCTGTTCGTCGCCCACCCCGCCTTCGGCGCCTTCGCCGCCGAGTACGGCCTGCGTCAGGACGCGCTCGAGCGCGACCACAAGGAGCCCGATCCACGCGCGCTGCTCGAGACGATCGAGTGGGCGCGCCGGGCCGGCGTCCGCGCGCTCGTGGTCCAGCCCGGCTTTCCGCGCGACGTCGCCGCGCTCGTCGCGTCGGAGCTCGGTGCGCGCGTCGTCACGGTCGACCCGCTTGCGCCCGATTGGCCGGCTACGCTCCGCGCCGTGGCGGGCGCCTTCGACGAGTCGTACCCCGGGTGAGCGAGCCCGCGATCGAGCTGCGGGGCGTCTGGTTCGCCTACGGGTCGGTGCCGGTGCTCGAGGACGTGAACCTCGTCGTCGAGCCGCGCGACTACCTCGCGCTGCTCGGCCCGAACGGCGGCGGCAAGACCACTCTGCTGCGCCTCGTCCTGGGCCTCTTGCGTCCGACGCGCGGGAGCGTGCGCGTGCTCGGCGTCGAGCCCACCCGCGCGCACGGCCGCGTGGGGTACGTCCCCCAGCGCGCGCAGTTCGACCCGGAGTTCCCGATCCGCGTCGTCGACGTCGTGCGCATGGGCCGGCTGCGGCGCGACCGCATGCTGCGCCCGCTCACCGCGCGCGACCGCGAGGTCGCCGCGCGCGCCCTCGCGACCGTCGAGGCCGCCGAGCTGGCGGAGCGGCCGATCGGCGCGCTCTCGGGCGGCCAGCTGCAGCGCGTCCTGATCGCGCGCGCGCTCGCGCTCGAGCCCGAGCTGCTGCTCCTCGACGAGCCCACCGCGAGCCTCGACGAGCGCATCGGAACGAGCGTGTGGGAGCTGCTCGCCGAGCTCTCGCGCTCGCTGACCGTCGTCGTGATCTCGCACGACATCGGCGCCATCTCGCGCCACGTGCGGAGCGTCGCGTGCCTCAACCGGCGGCTCCACGCGCACCCCTCTCGCGAGCTCACGCCCGAGATGCTCGAGGCGACCTACGGCTGCCCCGTCGACCTCATCGCCCACGGCCACCCGCACCGGGTGCTGCAAGACCACGGCGGGACGCGCTGACGGTGGACGCGTGGACCGAGCCCTTCTTCCTGCGCGTCGTCGCCGCGGGCCTGCTCGCGAGCGTCGCGTGCGGGGTGATCGGCACCTTCGTCGTCGCGCGCCGCATCGCCGGGATCTCGGGCGGCATCTCCCACGCGGCCTTCGGCGGCGTCGGCCTCGGCTACTTGCTCGACTTCGACCCGACGCTCGGCGCCGCGGCCTTCGGGCTCGCGGCCGGTGTCGCGATCGGGCTGGTCTCGCGGCGGGTCGGCGCGGGCCTCGACACGCTGATCTCGATGGTCTGGGCCGTCGGGATGGCGCTCGGCGTCCTCTTCGTCGCGCTCGCGCCGGGCTACGCGCCCGACCTGACGGGCTACCTCTTCGGGAGCCTCCTGCTCGTCCCGTGGAAGTACGTGCTCTGGATCGCGCTCGTCGACGCGATCGTCCTCGGCGGGGTCGCGGTGCTCTTCAAGGAGCTGCAGGCGACCTCGTTCGACGAGGAGTTCGCGGAGGTGGCGGGGCTGCCGGTCGAGGCGCTCTTCCTCGGTCTCCTCGCCCTGACCTCGCTCGCCGTGGTCGTCCTGATCCGCGTCGCCGGCGTGATCCTCGCGATCGCTCTGCTCACGATTCCCGCCGCCGCGAGCCGCCAGTGGACGCGGAGCCTGCGTCCGATGATGGCGTGGGCCACGGCCGCCTGCGCCGCCTGCACGCTCGGCGGCCTCCTCCTCTCGTGGAGCGTCGCCACGCGCGTCGACGTCGCGCTGCCGCCGGGACCGCTCGTGATCCTGCTCGCGGCCGCGCTCTACGTCGCCTCGAGCGGCGCGCGCGCGCTCGTGCGGCGCCGAGCCGAGGCGAGTGGCAGCGCGTGACGGCGTGCCGCGCGCTTGCCGGCCTGGCGCGCCTCGCGTACGCTGCGCCCGAATCGAGCGGAGGGTTCGCGTGACCGCGCTCCGGCGAGGGCCTCTCTGGCGCGCAGCCGCTCTGGCCGCGCTGCTGGCCGTCGGCTTCGCCGCCCCGCACCTCGCCGGTCACGACGAGGCACGCGCGTCGCACGGCGCCATCGAGCGCGCGTACGCGGCGGCCTCCGCCGACGGCGGGACCCACCGCCCCGCCCTCTGCCTCCAGTGTCTCGCCGGGACCAAGGTCCGCGACCGACTGTCCCGCGCGACGGCGCTGGCCGTCGCGCTGCCCGGCCCCGGGCTCCCGCTCTCGCCGCGCGTCCTCGCGCGCGCGCCGCGGGCGCCGCGCGGCGAGCCGGCGGCCCCGCGCGCACCCCCGATCGGCTGAGCTCCTCTCCAGGTCCGGCCCGCGTCGCGGCGCGCTCGCCGCGCCGCGCGCGGGCGACTCCAACACCGTTCCGTGTCGACACGGAACGCGGAGGGAACCATGCCGATCCGCTTCGCGCGGCGCCCTGCCGGGCCCGCGCTCGCGTTCCTCTGGCTCGCGTCCGCGACCGCCGCCGCGGCCGACGAGGCCGCGCTCGAGCGCCAGCTCGAGCTCCTGAAGCAGCAGAACGAAGAGCTCTCGCGCGCCGTGCGCGAGCTGCGCGCGGAGGTCGGACAGGCCCGCGACGACGCGCGCGCCGCGCGCGACGCCGCCGACGCGGGCGCCCGCAGC
>DATAGA010000536.1:0-10884 GCA_036257215.1 Myxococcota bacterium | reverse complement strand
AGCTCGAGCGTGGCGAGGTTCGCGTTGCGCAGCGCGAGCACGGAGAAGCCCGCGCCCTCGAGCCGCACGAGCGCGTCGTCGAGCGACGGCAGATAGGGCGGCGCCTCGGCGACCGTGCCCCAGACGGCGAAGACGGCCCGGAGCGCCTCGGCGCTCGCCGCGGCGGGCGAGCTGGCAGCGAGGACGTCGTCGAGCGCGGGCCCGGCCGGGACCGGGGCGGCGGCCGCCGGCGCGACGGGCGGGACGGCGGCGAACGTGTCCCTCGGCTCGATCGGCGGAGCGGCAGCGAGCACGTCCCTCGGCTCGATCGGCGGAGCGGCCGCGAGCACGGGTGGCTCGAGTGGCGCGAGAGGGGACGTAGCGTCGGTCCCGTTCGCGGCGAAGGGATCCGAAGGCGGCGCGCCGCGCGCGGGATCCGAAGCCGCGCCCGCCGGCAACGCCGGCGCCGCGAGCGCGGGAGGCGTCCCCGATGCGAGCGCGGGAGGCGTCGGCGATGCGAGCGGGACGGCGGGCGCCGGCTCGGGCGACGGGCTCACCGCTTGCAGCTCGGGAAGCGCGGGCTGCGCGGCGGCGCCCGGGAGCGGCTGCGCTGCGGTTCCCGAGGGCTCGGCGACGGCGGGCGTCGGCTCGACGGGCTGCGCCGCGGGCATGGCAGGTACGGCGGGCGACCGCGCGGTGTCGGCGCGCGGCGCGGTGCTCGGGGCCGTCGCGGAAGGCCGCGAGCCCGCGGGCGGCGCGGCGGCCACCGGCGACGCGGGGCTCGCCGCGTCGGCGCTCCACGGCGGCCCGAAGCGCTGGAGCGTCAGCGAGCCCGCGACACCGACCCCGACGAGCAGCAGCGCGCCGGCGGCGAGGGCGAGCGGGTTCGACAGCGAGAGCGCGGCCGCGGCGCCGGCGCTCGTCGGCAGCGCGAGCGGGCGCCCGCCGCCGCGCACCTCCTGGTCGGACTGCGTCACCAGCCCGAGCCCGATCGTGCGCGCGCTGGCCGCGTAGCCGGCCAGCAGGGCGCGGTCGCACAGCAGGTTCACGAGGCGCGGGATGCCGCGCGAGCGCCGGTGCACCTCGCGCAGCGCGAGCTCCGTGAAGATCTCGCGGCTCGCGCCCGCGGCGATGCGCAGCCGGTGGCGCACGTAGTCGCGCGTCTCGATCGCGCTCAGCGGCGAGAGCCGCCAGCGGACGCTGATGCGCTGGCGCAGCTGGCGCAGGTCGGGCGACTCGAGGATCGCGTCGAGCTCGGGCTGTCCGATCAAGATGATCTGGATCAGCTTCGAGGTGTCCGTCTCGAGGTTCGAGAGCAGCCGCACCTGCTCGAGCGTGTCCGGCGCGAGGTTCTGGGCCTCGTCGATCAGGAGCAGCACGCGCCGCCCTTCGGCCTTCTTCGCCAGCAGGAAGCGGTTCAGCTGCTCCATCAGCTCGCGCCGGCCGACCGCCTCCGTCGGCAGCCCGAGCTCCGCGTTGATCGCCTGGAGCAGCTCCTGCGCCGAGAGCTGCGGGTTGAAGATGAACGCGACCTCGGTGCCGGGCTCGATGCGCTGGAGCAGCGTTCGGCAGAGCGTCGTCTTGCCGGTGCCGACCTCGCCGGTGATTGCGATGAAGCCTTCGCCGTGCTCGATGCCGTAGAGCAGGTGGGCGAGCGCTTCTCGGTGCGAGTCGGCGAGGAAGAGGTAGCGGGGGTCGGGCGAGAGCGAGAAGGGCTTCTCGCGCAGGCCGTAGAACTCGATGTACATGGCGGATCGCGCCCCCTGGCCGCCGCCGGCGGGATCGCGAAGAGTATCACCCGCCGAAGGCACGGACAGGCCGAAGTCGGGAGGATGCATGGGCGACGTCCCGTCGGAGAGCGTCGGCGTCGACGTCGGAGCGACGCTCGCGAAGGTGGTCTGGAGGACCCCGGCGCGGGCGCTCCAGTTCCAGCTCGAGCCCGCGGCGGCGCTCGACGAGGTTGCCGCGCTCGTGTCGTCGCGTGCGCCGGCACACGTCGGCGTCACGGGAGGCGGCGGCGCCGAGCTCGCGCGTCGCCTCGGCGGGCGCGCCACGCCGGTCAACGAGTTCGCCGCCTGGGGCGCCGGTGCGAAGGCGCTCTTCGAGCGCGCCGGCGGGCGCCCGGCCGACCGCTACTTGCTGGTGTCGCTCGGCACGGGCACCTCGGTCATGCTGGCCGACGGCATGGCGGTGCAGCGCGTCGGCGGGACCGCGCTCGGCGGCGGCACGATCGTCGGGCTCGGCGCGCTGCTGCTCGGCGCGACCAGCTTCGCCGAGCTCACCGAGCTCGCCGCGAAGGGCGACCGGCGCCGCGTCGACCTGCTCGTCTCCGACATCTACCGCCCGGGCGAGATCGCGCTCGCGGGCGACCTCACCGCGGCGAACTTCGGCAAGCTCGCGACGCCCGGGTCCGGGGCGCGAGAGAGCGCGCGCGAGGACCTCGCGCACGGCCTGATGGGCCTCGTCGGCGAGAACGTCGCGCTGATCTGCGCGGGGCTCGGCGCCGCGCTCCAGGTGCGCACGGCGGTCTTCGGCGGCTCGACCCTGCGCGGCAACGGGCCGCTCGCGCGCATCCTGGCGCAGATCACGGGCCTTACCGGCACGCAGGCGACGTTCCTCGCGGACGGCGAGTTCGCCGGCGCGCTCGGCGCGCTCCTCCTCGCGGAGGCGGGCTAGAAGCGCGACCCAAGAATGCGTCGCGCGCGCTTCCTTGCCGGAGCCGGATAGCCGACCGAGCCGGCTCCGCCGGCTCCCGTCGGCCAGCCCCTCGCAGCGCACCGTGCGCGCGGGCGGCGCGCTCAGGTCTTCGCCACCGGCTCGGTCGCCACGTCGTCGGGCTTCACGACCGTGCGCAGCACGCGCTGCGTGCGCGCGATCGCGGCGCGCTGGACGCGGAGCTCCTCGGTCTGCGCGGCGACGTGCCGTTCCAGACGCTCCTTCGCGTCGACCACTTCTTCGAGCCGGGTCTCCAGGTGGGCCAGGCGACGCTGGAGCTCCTCGATGAGCCGCATCTCTTCCTCCGTCAGTTCCGTTTCGTCCTCGTGCGCCGACGCCGCCGCTGCGGGCTCGCGCACCGGCGCCGCCCAGCTCGGCGGCGCCGCCTCGACTCGGTCCGCGCCGGCAGCTTCGGCTGCGGCCTCCTCGGCCGTCACGTCGAAGATCGACGGCTCGTCGTCCTCGGACACGACCGCCGCGGACGCGAACAGCGGCCCCATTTCGGGGCTCGGCGGCGCGACCGCCGACGTCGAGACGGGCTCGAACGCTGCGGTGCCGCCGCTGCGCGCGGCGCCCTCCGCCTCCTCGGCGAGATTCAGGTCGACCGCCGCGTCGAAGGGGCTCTTGAAGCCGTCCTCGACCCGCGCCGCGCGCCGGCGCACGAGCGCGAGCGCGCCGATCAACGCGAGCAGCGCGCCGATCCCCGCCAGCACGAGCGGGTCGTCGAAGGGCGACGGCATGAACGCGAGCGGGCTCGGCGCGAGCGGCGCGGGCTGGAGACGCGCGTGTCGGTCGGGGCGCTCGCGCTTGCGCGCCGGCGGCTCGGCGGCGAGCGGCTGCGAGCGCGCGGGTGCTCCGGGATCGGCGGGCGCGGCCGCTCCGGTCCCCGCACCGAGCGGCGCGTCCGCGCGCGGTGCGGCCTCCCCCGGGCTCGGCGGCGCGTCGCCCGGTCGGGTCGCGGCGGGCGGCGCCGCCTCTGCGGCGGCCGACGTCTCGGGCTCGCGCGGCGCATCGCGCCGGCGCGGCTTCGGAGGAAGTCCGGCGAGCGCGTCGAGCTCGCGCTCGGCGCGCGCGAGCCGCTCGGCGGTGGGGTCGCCCTCGGCCTTCGGCGCGAGCCGCAGCTCGAGCGGCGCCTCGCGCGGCGGCGCGGTGCCCGCCGTCGCCCCCGGCGCGGGAGCCGGCGCCGATGGCGGCTCGGCTCGCGGGGCGGTCGACGGCTCGCGCGCGGGCGCGGGCGTCTCGGGCGCGACTCGCGCGCTCTCGCGGCCAGGCGCTTCGCCCGCTCGGGACTCCGCGCTCGCGACGACAGGCTTCCCGCTCTCGGATGCGGGCGGCTCGGGCGCGGGCGTCGTGGTCTCCGGCGTCGGTGCGGGTGCGGGCGCGGCCTCGGCGGGCTTCGCGCCCTCGGGAGCCTTGGCGGTCTCGGCGGGCTTCGCCTCCTCGACGGGCTTCGCGCTCTCCACGGGGGGCTTCACCGGCTCTGCGCGCGGCGCCGGCTGCGGCGCGCGCGCGATCTCTCGGGCCGGGCTCTTCTGCCTGGCGACGGCCGGCTTGGGCGCTGCCGCAGCCGGCGCGGCCGCGCTGGCCTTCCGCTCCGCGACGGCCGTCGCCTTCGCGCCGGCGCGCGGCGAGAGGTCGAGGACGATGCGGGGCGGATCGGAGAGCACCATCTCCCGGACGTCGACGTCGCCCTTCGCGAGCGCGACCCGGGCGACGGCGGCGCCGCCCTCGCTCTCGACGGCGACCTCGCGCAGCACCTCGCTCTTCGAGCCGACGCGGCGCGGCGTGGCGCTCGCCTCGAGCCGCACGCGCAGCTCGCCGCTCGCGTCGCGACTGACGCGGTAGCGCACCGGGGCGTCCGTCTCGAACACGATGCGCGTGTAGTCGGCGTGGCGCCCGATCCGCACCTCGCGCAGCGTCGCCGCTGCGGCCGGAACGGCCGCTGCGAATGCTGCGCCGAGCGCGAGCACGAGCACCGACGCGCCGCCGCGGCGACTGCTCTCGGCGCGACGAGCCCCGTGCGGCGCGACGCCGCGGATCAGGCCTCTCTCTCGCGGCACGATCCCCCCTCCGTGCCTGGTTCCGGGCACCGGGTGCGTCGCAGGGGGGGCGGCCGCACCGTGGCACTTTTGCGCGAGCCTTCGAGCCTCCGCGGCCCTCGCCGCGGCTAGGCCGGGGCGAACAGGGCTTGGAGCGTCTCGAGCGCTCGCCGGATGCGCGGACCGTACCACGAGACGAGGGTGCCGTCGATCAAATGGATGCGGCCCGTGCGAGCCGCCGGGAGGTCGAGCCCGCGCAGCTCCGCCGCGTCGCGCGCCTCGAACCGGTAGGGCTCGTCGGGGAGGAGGACGACCTCCGGCGCCGCGGCGACGAGGTCCGCCTCCGCGACGATCGGGTAGCGCCGGCCCGCGCGCCCCGCGAACACGTTGGCGCCGCCGGAAAGCTGAATCATGTCGTGGATGTAGGTGTCGCGGCCGACGCTCATCCAGGGGGCCCGCCAGATCGCGCAGAAGACGCGCGGGCGCGGGCCGGCCGGCCGCGCCTCGGCGTCCACGACCGCCGCCAGCGTGGGCCCGACGACCTCCGCGGCGCGCTCGGGCGGCGCCCCGAGCCCGGCGAGCTCCGCCAGGAGCTCGGCGCCTTCGCGCACCGTCCGGGGGTAGGTCAGCCAGACCGGGATGCCGGCGGCCTCGAGCGCGGCGACGTCGCGCCTCCGGTTCTCCTCGCGGTTGGCCAGGACGAGGTCCGGCCCGAGCGCGCGCAGCGCCGCGAGGTCGGGCGTCTTGGTGCCGCCCACCTTCGGCAGCCGGGCGACCTCGGTCGCGGGGTGGACGCACCACTCGGTGACGCCGACCACGCGCTCGCCGAGGCCGAGCGCGAAGAGCGCTTCCGTCAGGCTCGGGACGAGCGAGACGATCCGGCGCGGCCCGCCCGGCGGGAGGGGCGGCCGGGCCAGGGAGGGTCCCGCCCCGCCGGCGCCTTCCGCGGGCGCGCTCACGGCTCGAACTCGATCCGCAGCACGCCCTCCGCGAGCCGCACCCGGGCGACGGCGCGTCCGGCGAGCGAGGCCGGGAGCGCGACGCGCCGGGACGCGTCGCGCACGCGGATGAAGAGCTCGTCGCCCCGCACGCCGACCTCGAGCTCCTCCTTGCGCGCGCCGGGGAGGTCGATCTCGAGCCGCGTGCGGCCGCCGGTGCGCACGAAGCGGAACGGCCGCGCCTCGGCGAAGCGGTCCGCCGGGTCGCGCTCGGCGTAGAGCGCCTCGGCCAGCGCGCGCAGCGCGGGCTCGCCGCGCACTTCGCTCGGCTGGAGCGGAGCGTGCAGGAGCGGCACGGGGAACGACGCCTCGATCTCGGCGAGCTCCGCGCGCTCCTTCGCCGCCCAGCGCGCGAACCAGCCGCGCGCGGCCTCGGGCGGAAGCACGCGGTTCACGATCACGGCGTCCGTCGCGACGCCGTAGAGGCACAGGTACGCGAACGAGCGCCGCGTCTCGTCCACCACGACCCGCGCCGGGTTCACGACGAGGCGGGCCGACGTGCGGGTCTCGTCGAGGAGGATCTGGCGCACGTCCTCCACCTCTCCGTAGAGGCGCTCGACGGCGTCGAAGAACTCCTCGCGCGGAAGCAGGCGTCCGGCCTGCGTGCGCGCGACGAGCGGCCGCAAGAGGCGCGCGCCGCGGCGCTCGAGCTCGAAGAAGTTCTCCATGAAGATGCGCAGCGCGTCCGGGAACCGCAGCATCCGCAGCGTCGCCCCGGTCGGCGCGCAGTCGACGATGCAGACGTCGAACTCACCCGTCGCCTCGGCCTCGCGCACGGCGCGCAGCGCGACGAGCTCCTCGAGGCCCGGGAACACGAGCACCTCCTCCGCGACGAGCTCGTCGGCGCCTTCGCGCAGCAGCGCCCGCAGCCAGCGGTGGATCTCGGTCCACGAGCGGTCGAGCTCCTCCTGCGCGTTCACCTCGCGTGCGACGACGCCGGGCGCGACCTGCACGGCGCGCGCTCCGACGGGGCGACCGAGCGCGTCGCCGAGGCTGTGGGCCGGGTCCGCCGAGAGGACGCACACGCGGTGTCCGTGCGCGGCGGCGCCGAGCGCCGTCGCGAGGGTGTGCGTCGTCTTCCCGACGCCGCCCTTGCCGGTGAAGAGGAGGACCCGCATCAGGGGCGCGCCGCCTCGAACCGCACGACGAGCGTCCCGGCGGCAAGGCGCGCCGCGCGCAGCGACGCGCGCGCCAGCGTGCGCGGCAGCTTCAAGCTCCGCCGCTGTGCGCCCGTCGCGATCCAGAGCTCGTCGTCGCGCTTCGAGACCTCGAGCCCGCGCGGCTCGGCGTGCGGCAGCGGGAGCTCGAGCCGCAAGCCTTCGTCGTCGCGCACGAAGCGCAGGCGCGGGCCGGTCTGTAGCACGGCGCCCGGGTCGCGGCGCCCGAACAGCTCCGCGCCGTGGCGCGCGAGCGCCGCGACCCCGACGACCTCGTCCTCGCGCAGCGGCGCGCGCAGCACGGGCAGCGGAGCGAAGCGCGCCTCGACCTCCTCCAGCCTCTCCGTCTGCACGCGCGACCAGTCGCGGAAGAACGCCTCGCGGGTGGCGTCGTCGGGGAGCATGCGGTTCATGACGACGGCGTCGCAGGGCACCTCGAAGAGCGCGAGGTCGGTGTGGGCGCGCAGCGCCTCGTCGATCACCATGCGCTCGGGCGTCACGACGAGGCGCGCGCTCGTGCGCGGACCGGTCACCAGGCGGCGCAGGTCGCGCAGGCGTTTGTAGAAGAGCGCGTCCGCGTCGCCGAACACGGCGGCGTCCGGAAGCGGGACGGCGAGGAGGCCGCGCGCGAGCGGCGTGACGACGCTGGCGATCGCCTGCTGCATGCGAAGCACGACGCGGAACGCGCTGCGCGCGAGCTCGGGCAATGCGAGCAGACGCAGCGTCGAGCCGGTCGGCGCGCAATCGACGACGACGAGGTCGTAGGCGCCCCCCTTCGCGAACGCCTCGACCGCGAGAAGCGCCGAGAGCTCCTCGGCGCCGGGGAGGAGCGCGAGCTCCTCCGCCACGGTCTCCTCGATGCCCTGGTAGCGGAAGATCGCCACCAGCCAGTCGCGCACGGCGCCCCAGTGGCGCTCCATCTCGGCTCGCGCGTCGACCTCGCACGCGTCGAGGACGAGCGGGCGCCCGCGCACCTCGCTCGCCGCGACGCGCCGCGGCTCGGGTCCGAGCCGCTCGCCGAGGACGTCGCCGAGGCTGTGGGCCGGGTCGGCGGAGAGCGCCAGCACGCGCCGCCCGCGCGCGGCGGCGCAAGCGGCGGTGGCGGCCGCGGTGGTCGTCTTGCCGACGCCGCCCTTGCCGGTGTAGAGAACGACGCGCATGCAGGGAACAAGTAGCAACGCTCGGGACGAGCGCTCCCGCTGGGAGGGGCTGCTTCCGACGGAGCGCGTGCGCTTCGAGCCCGGCTTCGCCTGGGGGCTCGCGTCGTCGGCGTTCCAGTCCGAGGGCGGCGACGTCCCGAACGACTGGGTGGACGCCGCGCGAGCGGGGACGGTGCCGCCGAACCCGGGCAACGGCTTCTACGAGCGCGCCGAGTCCGACTTCGCGCTCGTCGCCTCGCTCGGCGTGGGCCACTACCGGCTCTCGGTCGAGTGGAGCCGCGTCGAGCCCGAGGAGGGCCGCTTCGACGAGGCCGCGCTCGACCGCTACCGCGCGATCTGCGACGGAGCGCGGACCGCCGGGCTCGTCCCGTGGGTGAACTTCTTCCACTTCACGCACCCGCGCTGGTTCGCCGCGCGCGGCGGCTTCCTGGCTCCGGGCGGTCGCGACGCATTCCTGCGTTACCTCGAGCGGACCGGGCGCGCCCTCGCGGGCCACGCGCGCCACTTCCACGTGCAGAACGAGTCGATGGCGTACGTGGTCGGCGCCTATCTCATGGGCGAGATGCCGCCGTTCGTGCGCGAGCGCGACGCAAGCTTCGCGATGACGCGGCTCGTGCTCGAGCTCCAGGCCGGCGGCTATGGGGTCCTCAAGGCCATCGACCCGGGCGCGACCGTCGCCACGATCGAGGTGTACCTCGACGTGCAGCCGCGCGACCCGGACGACCCCGGGCACCGGCTCTTCGCCGAGCGCTTCGACGCGTGGTACCACGGCGCGCTGCTCGAGGGGCTCGCGACCGGCTGGGTGGGGCTCCCGGAGCAGGAGGCCGTCGAGGTGCCGGGCCTGCGCAGGGCGCTCGACGCCTACGGCTTCAACTACTACGCGCCGACGCGCCTTCCGCTCGAAGCGAGCGGCGGGACGCGCGCCACCGGCGACGGGCGTCCGCGCCCGCCGGTCGACGCGATGGGGCGGCGCGTCGACCCGGCCGGGCTCGAGCGCGGCCTGCTGCGCGTGGCGCGCGCGCTGCCCGGCGTCCCGCTGCTCGTCACCGAGAACGGCTGCCCCACGACGGACGAGACGTTCCGGATCCGCTACGTCGCCGCTCACCTCGCCGCGCTCGAGCGCGCCCGGCGCGCCGGCGCGCCAGTGGGCGGCTACTTCCACTGGACCGCGGTCGACAACTACGAGTGGCGCCACGGCTTCGGCGATGCGCGCTTCGGGGTGATCGGCTTCGACCCGGCGAGCCTCGCGCGGCACGTGAAGGCCTCGGGCGCGTGGCTGCGCGACGTGATCGCGGCCGGCGCGCTCGACCCCGCGTCGATTCCCTGAGCCCGGCGCCGGCGGGGCCGCCCCGGAACGGCGAGGGGTGAGGGAACCGCTCCGAGGCGAGGGAGGGCCCCGTCCGTCGTCGTTCAAGCGCTGTCGCTGCGCGCCTCTGCGCCGCGCCAGCCGGCGCGCAGCGGCGCGCGGGGCAGGCTCGTGAGGCGCTCGAGCACGCGGTGCTCGCAGCGCGGGCACTCGGTGAGGACGAGGACGCCGCTGCGGTCGTAGACCTCGTCGGTGTGGAGCGCGCCGCAGCCGCAGACGGGGCAGGCCGCGAGGGCGCGCGAGGCGGTCGGCCTCGCGAAGGCGGTGCCGGCGGGGCTCCGAGGGATCGGCGTCGGAATCATGGCGTTCCTCCTCTCCGACCGGAGTAGAGCCCGGCGCTGTGTCAGATGCGGTCACCCGTCCTCGCGATATTCTGGCGGCGCATGGCGGACTCCCCGGACGCGCGGCGACCCCTCTTCAAGCGCCGCTGGGAGGCGAACCAGCTTCCCGTGAGCGGCCTCTGGGCGGAGCGGCGGCGCCTGGCGCAGGCGATGCGCCTCGTGATCGAGCGGCTCACCTCGAGCGACGCGCCGGTCGAGGAGCTGCGCGCCGCCGCGGACCGCCTGGAGCAGTACGCCGATCACCTGGCCACCCATCCGCGTCGGCAGCGCTACGAGGGCTACTCCGAGAGCGCGCTCGCCGAGGGCGGCGGCCACTTCGACTTCAGCCCGCTGATCGGTCGCTCCAACCCGCTCGCCCCGCCGATCGAGATGCGCGCCGAGGACGGCCGCGTCTACGGCGAGGCCGTGTTCGGCTCCGCCTACGAGGGCCCGCCCGGCTGCCTGCACGGCGGCTACGTCGCCGCGGCCTTCGACGAAGTGCTCGGCTTCGCGCAGTCCCTCACGGGCTCACCCGGCATGACCGGCCGGCTCGAGGTCGTCTACCGGAGCCCCACACCGCTCCACACGCCGCTCCGCTTCGAGGCGTGGACCGAGAGCGTCGTCGGCCGGAAGATCACCGCCCGCTGCACGCTCCACGCCGGCGAGCGATTGTGCGCCGAGGCCGCGGGCCTCTTCATCACGATCAAGCCCGGCACGTTCGAGCGGCTCGTGATCGAGCGCGAGAAGCGCGAGGCGGAAAGCAAGAGCTGAGGCCGTCGGCTCAGCGGTGCGCGAGGATCGCCGCCGCGATCTCCGGGCCCGCCTCCTCCTGCAGGAAGTGCCCGGCGCCGCGGATCGTCTCGAAGGTCGCGCCGGGGATGCGCTTCGACCACGCCTCTCCCCAGGCGGCGGGGAAGACGGGATCCGCGTCGCCGAAGATCAGGTGGACCGGGCCCCGCCAGCGCTCGAGCGCGGCGAAGCAGCGCGCCTGGTCGCGCGCGTTGCCCGCCTCGGGCTCGGCGAACGGGATGCAGATCGGGAAGCGGCGCGCGCCGGCCTTGTACGCCGCGTCGGGGAAGGGCGCGTCGTAGGCCGCGACGACGCGCGCCTTGTCCTGCCCCGGCCGGCGCAGCGTGCCCGCGACGACGCG